>JACQVU010000019.1 GCA_016209585.1 Planctomycetota bacterium | reverse complement strand
GCGCCGGGCGACGCGGCATCGGGCGCGGGCGGGGGGGCGGGCGGCGGGCAACCCGTCGACTTCCGCGCGATCAACGAGCGACTCGGCGTCACGAGCACCAGGGACATCGTCGCCGAGAACCAGCGGCTCCTGCGCGAAGGCAAGACCACGGGCTTCCTCTCGTTCGCCGACGATCCCGGCCCCGCCCAGCCGGCTGCCCCCGGCAAATAGCGCGCGCCCCCACGGCCGAAAGCAAGCGGCGGAGGCGGCGTTGGCCCGCTCCGTTCGACCGGAGTACAATACCCGTGGAGGTGCGCGCCATGCGCCTGCTCGTGTGCGACGAACATCGCGCCGTTCTCGACGCCCCGCACCAGATTCGCCTCTTCGGCTGGACGCGGGAACAGTTCCTTCGCGACGCGCCGGAGAGCCGCTTCTGCGAGTTCGTGCGCGGGGAGGTGATCATGCCGTCGCCGGTGAACTGGAGGCATCAAGACGCTTGCGGGTTCCTGTTCTGGCTCTTACGGGCCTACTGTGGCCGGCACGGCCGCGAACGGGTTCTTCTAGGCCCCGCAGCCCTTCACGTCGCGCCCGACGTGATCCGCGAACCCGACATCTTCGTGTTGCCCGCGGGCAAGCAGCCGCAGGGCGACGGCGCTCTCGTGGAAGGCGTGGTTCCCGCGCTGATCGTCGAGATTCTCAGTCCGAGCACGCGGACGATCGATCTGGCCGACAAGGCGCGCGAGTACGCCGACCTGGGCGTGCCCGACTACTGGGCCGTCGACCTCGCCGCGCGCCGGTTGCACGCGCATCGCCTGGGAAACGACGGCTACGACGTCTCCATTCACGAACATGGGCGCGTCGCCTGCGGCTCCATCGCCGGGTTCTGGATCGACGTCGGCTGGCTCTGGCAACAGCCTCTCCCGTCGGAGCCGGAGTGCCTGAAAGAGATCGAAGGAACGTAGAGCCGATCCCGGCGAGGAAGGAGGGTGTTCGTTCATGCATCTCGTGGTCTGCGACGAACATCGCGCCGTTCTCGACGCCCCGCACCAGATCCGCCTCTTCGGCTGGACGCGGGAACAGTTCCTTCGCGACGCGCCGGAGGGCCGTTTCTGCGAATTCGTGCGCGGGGAGGTGATCATGCCGTCGCCGGTGAACTGGAGGCATCAGGCGGTCTGCCGCTTTCTGACGATTCTGCTTGGCATGTTCTGCGCCCGGCGGGACCGCGAGATCGTGCTGAGCGGCCCCGCAGCGCTTCACGTCGCGCCCGACGTGATCCGCGAACCCGACATCTTCGTGGTGCCCGCGGGCCAGCAGCCCGTTGGCGACGGCGCGCTGGTGGAAGGCGTGGTTCCCGCGCTGATCATCGAGATCCTCAGTCCGAGCACGCGGACGATCGATCTGGCCGACAAGGCGCGCGAGTACGCCGACCTGGGCGTGCCCGACTACTGGGCCGTCGACCTGGCCGCGCGCCGGTTGCACGCGCATCGCCTTGGAGACGACGGCTACGACGTGTCCATTCACGAGCACGGGCGCGTCGCCTGCGGCGCCATCGCCGGATTCTGGATCGAGGTCGGATGGCTCTGGCAGCAGCCGCTTCCGCCGGAGCCCGAGTGCCTGCGGCAGATTGAAGAGTCGCGGTAGTTCGCCTGAACAGCCCGCCGGCGCGGAAGGAGAGCGCGCATCAATGAACCTCGTGGTTTGCGACGAACACCGCGCCCCGTTCGACGCCCCGCACCAGATCCGCCTCTTCGGCTGGACGCGGGAGCGGTTCCTTTCGTTCGCCGATGATCCCGCTCCCTCGAAACCCGGCGACGCCGGCGCGCCTGACGGCCCCGCCCAGCCGGCGGCTCCCGGCGAATAACCTGCTGCCCGGCGGTCGAAGGCGAGCGGCGGAGGCGGCGTTGGTTCGCCCCCTTCGAGGGGAGTACAATGCGGTTGGAGGTTCGCGCTGAGGTTCGGGGGTCGCAGGTATCGAGCGTCTCGATCGCGACCCCACATGCCGAACGGGCGCTGGAAGCCCTCGACATGTCCCGCTACAACCTGCGGCGCCCGGAAAAGCGAGAAGGGAGCATCGCGATGCGACTTCGCGGACACGTTCGCAATGGTGTGATTGAACTTGACCACGACGCCCGCCTGCCCGAGGGCGCCGAGGTTGAAGTGAGTCTCCTCGCGCCGGAAGACGCCAGCGACGACAGCGGGACGACGCTCTTCGAACGGCTGCTTCCCGTCATCGGCAAGGCCCAGGGGCTGCCGCCGGATGCGTCGAAGAACGTCGATCACTATCTCTATGGGTTGCCAAAGACATGAAGGGCCTGTTCGCGGACACTTCGTTCTTCATCGCTCTGGTGAATCCGCGCGACGAACTGCATGGTGTCGCGCGTGAGATCGCTCGCGCGTGGAAGCAGGGTGTCGTCACCACCGATTTTGTTCTTCTCGAGGCGGCCAACTGGCTGTCACGAACGGGAGATCGCCTTTTGTTCGTCGACCTCTACGGTCGCTTGCGCATCGACTCCCGAACCACCATCATCCCCGCTGATCGTCCTCTCTTCGTTCGCGGCTGCGCGGTGTACGGCGATCGGGGCGACAAGAACTGGTCTTTGACGGACTGCATTTCGTTCATCGTCATGGAGGAACTGGGCCTCTCGCGGGCGCTGACGGCCGACCGTCACTTTGAGCAGGCGGGGTTCGAAGCGCTGCTCCTGCGGAAGTGACGGCGGCCCGTTCGGGCGCGAATCGAGATCGCTCGAACCGGCGTCAACGCCGGCGCTGGTGGCCGGCGCCTGATGGCCCCGCCCAGCCGGCTGCTCCCGGCGAATAACCTGCTGCCCGGCGGTCGAAGGCGAGCGGCGGAGGCGGCGTTGGTCAGCCCCCTTCGAGGGGAGTACAATGCGGTTGGAGGTTCACGCCATGCGACTGCTCGTGTGCGACGAGAAGCGTCTTCCCATTGAACAGCCTTGGGTGATCCGCCTCCCCGGCTGGACAGAGGAACAGTTCCTTCGCGACGCGCCGGAGAAGCGCTTCTGCGAGTTCGTGCGCGGGGAGGTGATCATGCCCGCGCCGGTCAACTGGCGGCATCAGGCGGTCTGCGGGTTTCTGTCCTGCCTCGCCTGCGGGTACTGCGCGAATCGAGGCCGCGAAATGGTGCTGAGCGGCCCCGCGGCGCTTCACGTCGCGCCCGACGTGATCCGCGAACCCGACATCTTCGTGCTGCCCGCGGGCCAGCAGCCCGTTGGCGACGGCGTGCTGGTGGAGGGGGTCGTGCCCGCGCTCATCGTCGAGATTCTGAGTCCCAGCACGCGGACGATCGATCTGGCCGACAAGGCCCGCGAGTACGCCGACATGGGCGTGCCCGACTATTGGGCCGTCGATCTCGCGGCGTGTCGCTTGCACGCGCATCGCCTTGGAGACGACGGCTACGACGTGTCCATTCATGACCAGGGGCGCGTGCGCTGCGGCTCGATCCCGGGCTTCTGGATCGACGCCGGCTGGCTCTGGCGTCAGCCGCTGCCGTCGGAGCCGGAGTGTCTGAAAGAGATTGAAGGCGCGTAGATCGCATCCCGGCGGGGAAGGGGCGATCTGGTCGATTTCCATCGGCGCCCCCGCCGGCCCGTGCGCCCGTGCGGCTGGCGCATGTCCGATGTTGCAACGCCTGCAACGCGCAAGAGATGGGAACGTCAGCGACCGGTTTTGGCGTGCGGCGGCCCGGCTCGTAGTTCCGCCGTGAGGCGGTCAGCGCTGGACGCTCTCACGGGCGCATTACAAACCCGGCCACTCACGCTCCGGGTTCTTGTTGTGGAGGTAGCGAGTCGCGCTCGCGGCTGACCGCACGCTGGGCCACCAGGAAGAAACCGGGGTATTTTTCGCTCCGTTAGCCATTGAAAAGAAATGGGTTACGGATATTCCATCTTCGCGCCACCTCGGAAATGGCGTCCTTTCAGCGCATGGGTGAGTGCACTGAAGGAGCGCGGGAACGTGGGCATGTGGGAACGTGATTTCGCGTTCCCGCCTTTCAGCGTTCCCGTGTCCAACGAACTCCACATGTGCAAGAACGACAAAAAAAGTTGTTCCAGCCGGTCCCCACGGTTGACCGGCTCCACAGATATGCAAACACGACAAAAAAGTTTGCCCGCGCGCCGCCTCGATCTCAGACGCGTTACGCGCCCCCGTATGGGCAACCCTTGTGGTTGCCCCTGGGGCGCCCACGAGTGGCACCCCTACAACTCCCACGGCGGATGTGCAAGAGCGACAAAAAAAGTTGTTCTCGCCAGTCGCCTCGGTGGACCGGCTCTCCAGATGTGCAACAACGACAAAAAAAGTTGTTGCAGCCAGTCCCGCAGGTTTGTCCCGACCGCCAGATATGCAAGAACGACAAAAAATGTTATCCGCTGTTCGCTCAGTCCTTGCCTCTCGCCATGCGCCCCCCCGTTCCCGCCTTCCCGCCTTTCCACGTACTCGCCGCCTCGCGTCCCGCGTCCCGCGCCCCCGCGCCCCCGCGCCCGGCGTGGCCTATGGCGCCCGGTGCGCACCCTACATACTCGCCTTCCCGTCTTCCAACCCTCCCACCTTCCCGCCTTCTCCCTCTCGCCTCTCGCCCCGAAGGGACGAAGGGAGGTGTCTCGTCCCCCGGGGGCTTCCGCCGCCCATTCGGGGCGGACATGGCCGGTCGCTGACGCTCGCGGCTCTTGCACGCCGCAGCCGTCGCACCATCGGACATGCGCCCCCGTGCGGCTTTACATTTCCCGCCCCGACGCAAGAATTGAATAATGAACGGGGGCTTCGCCAGGAGCGGCCCCGCTCGCCTATGTCCGCGTCCCTGACACGCTCAACGCTTGAGCGCCGGCTGCGCCGCATCCGGGCGTCGCTCTTTGGCTACGCGCTGGTCGCCGCCGCGCTCGTGGGAGTGGGAGTCGCCTCGATCGCCACGCTGGCGGCGGTGCAGGTTGATGCCCGCCGACATCTCACGGTCGAGCAGCGCCGCCACCTGCTCCCCGCGGCGGCGGTGGCGGGCATGGTTGGCGCGGCGTGCGCGGCCGCGCGCTGGTTACGCCGCGTGCCGCGTGGAGTGGCGCTGGCCGCCCGGATCGAGCGCGCCAGGCCGGGTTTCAAGAACGCGCTGATCGCCGCGATGGAGAGCGCAGCCGCGCCGGCCGCCGTGGTCGAGCGCGCCCTGCCGCCGCTTCGGAACGTCTCCGGCGCGCGAGTGTTGCGAGGGCGGCGGGTGGCGCTGCTGCTGACGCTGGCCGGCCTGCCGGTCCTGCTGCTGGCGGCCGCCTTCTTCTGCACGGGCGCGGTGGGCGAAGTGTTATGGTCGCGCTTGTGGTTGACGGACCCCGCGGCGCGCGGGGATCGGGCCTTCATCTCGCTCGCGCCCGGCGACCTGGAACTGCTTCCGGGCGAGCGGGCGGAGGTTGACATCGCGCTCGCCGGGCCGATGCTGGAGACCCCCGTGGTGGAAACGCGCCACGCGGACGGCTCGGTTGGGCGCCACGCGGCGCGCGAGATCGCCGCCACGCGCTTCATCTGGAACGCGAAGTGGGAACGCGACGGCGACGCGCCACGATCCTACCGCGTCACGGTGGGCGAACTGGCCACCCCCTGGCACACGGTGCGCCTGACGGCGGGCGCCGAGGTTCGCGCGCTGCTGGTCGTCGCCGGCGGCCGCGAACACCGGATCGCGCCGGACGCGCTGGAAGTCACGCTGGCCGTGCCGGCCGGTCAACCGGTGGAGGTCCGGTGCGAGGGCCGCTTCGCCCCCGACGCCGCCGGCTGGCTGGTCTTCGCCGACCGCCCCCGCCGGCCGATGGACCGGAACCCGTCGGGCGAAGCGTTCCGCGCCGTTCCCCCGCTGGAGGTCGCCGGGGCCGAGGCCCTCCGGGTCGTGGTCGCCACCGGCCGCCGCACGCTGTACGAAGGCCCCACGGTCTGGCTGCGGGCCGCGTCGCCGTCCCGGCGCATGGTTACGTTGTATGACCAGCGCGCCGGCGCGCCGCTGCCTCCCGTGATCCGCCTCCGCCCCGGCGAGACGCTGGCGGCTGACGCGCGCCTCCTGCCCGACCAGCCCGGCGCGCGAGTGACGGCCGCGCTGGCGCCGGCTGACGCCGGGGGCGCGCCCGGCGCGGGCGCCGCGATCACGTTCGCGCCGGCCGCGCCGGGCGAACGGACGCTGGCCATCCGTCCCCCCAGCCCGGAGCGGGGAGAGTGGCGCCCGTTCACGCTCCGCGCGTCCGCCCTGTTCCCGGACGGCGGCGAGGCTCACGGCGAAACGCACCTCCTGCTCGTCGAGGCGGAACCGCGCGCGGTGGCCTCTTCACCAACGTCGTCGCCCGCGGCCCGTCAGGAGACCGGCGCGGTGGATCGGCGGCCGGGGCCACGGGAGACGCGAACAGGAAAGGAGGCTGGGGACGAAGCCGCGCGCGGGGATGACGCCAGCGCCAGCACGACGCCGCCCCGGCGCGAGGAGATTAAGCGCGGCGGCGCGGACGCGCAGGCGGCTTTCGACACGGGCGCGGCCTCGGCCGAGGGGCGTGCGGCGCGAGGTGACCGCGTCGGCGGCGAGCAGCCGGCGCGGGGGAGCGCATCCTCCACCGGCCACAGCGACGGCGCTTCCGGCGCGGCTGTCGGCGCGAGCGGCGAGGCGGGAGCCGCGCCATCGCCAGCCGCCCCGCGAGATAACGGTGCGCCAGGCGTCGCCGGCGGGGAGGGTGGCACGTCCGGCGCTGGTTCGACTGGCGCCCAGGGATCAGCCGCCGGCGGCACGACGGCGGGCGCGTCTTCCACCGGCGCGGACGACGCGGGTGGATCGTCCGACGGCGGTTCGCCGGCGGGGCCGGGCGTTGGCGCGAGCGGTGGTCGCGACGACACATCCGCGGGAGCGAGCGGCGCCGCGGGGGGCGCGAACGGGGGCGGGAGCAGCGCCGCCGGGTCAGCCGGCGGCGCGGGCGTGGCGGGCGGGGAAACCGCGGCCGGGGCTGGTCCGGCCGGGCGATCTTCCAGCCATGGGAACACCGCGGGCGGCGCGGGCGGAAGTGAACCGGGCGCTGGGTCGGTGGGGGCCGAGACGAAGACCAAGAGTGAGACCGGCGGCACGCGGGAGGAGCGCGGCGATCTCGTCTCGGGCGCGGACCAACCGACGGGAAACCGGGCCAAGGCGGACGCGGGCGGGGCGGCGGCCGGTCCGCCCCCGGCGTCGGCGTCGGCGTCGGCGTCTGGCGCGGGGTCGGATTCGGGGTCGGGGCTGGGCGGGGGTCGCGGCGGCAAGGGTGAGACCCGCGACTTCCAGGGCGCGCCCGACGCGCGCGGGGAAGCGGTGGGGCACGAGGTGCACGTGCCGGAAGGGGCGCTGCGAAACGTGGACGACGCGCCAGGCGGCTCGCGGGCGGGGGCGTCGAGGGAGGACTTGGCGGCGCTGGGGCTTGCCACAAGCGACTTGCGGCCGGAGGCGGATTCCCGGAACGTAGGCGGTCCGGGGCCGGCTTCGTCGGCCTCCGGCGCGACCACCGCCGGGAAGACCGGCGGACCTGGAACACCGGCAACCACGCCGGGGCAAGCGGGTTCGGTCGCCGACGTGGCCGCCGCGGTCGCGGCGGCGCGCGGTGGTTCACCCACGGCGTCGTCGTCCGCCGGCGGCGGGGTGGTCGCGCCGGCGGCTGGGCGTCCCGTTCCCGAACGGTATCGATCTCTGGTGGAACGCTTCATCCGCGCGCTGGCGCGCGGGACGCGGGATGGGGGAGCGCGGGACGCGGGGCCGGATGGGGAGATGGGGAGATGGGGAGACAAGGAGACACCACGCAAGGCGCAGGCGTTTCGACAGCCGCCGCGCTAATCTCTTCGTAACATTTGCAGTTCACACGTCACGCCCCCCACGCCGTCTCGATCTCCGGCGCCATCTCCCCAGCCGGGGTGCTGGGTGTTGGGTGCTGGGGGCTAGGGGCTGGGGGC
>JACQVU010000109.1 GCA_016209585.1 Planctomycetota bacterium | reverse complement strand
GTGAACTCCTGCCTGAAGTCGCACCGCTTCCCCATCGGCAACCTGTATCAGTCACGCTTCCACGACATCTGGGCCGGCGCGCGACAGAACTTCTTTCGTGAGAAAGCCAACGTCTGCGAAAAATCCGACCCTTTCTTCCGCCTCATCGGCAACGACCCTGACACGAAAGTAAGCGGTTGCCTCAAGAGTTGCGACGACATCGGCCGCAACCTGGTGATCGACAACCGCATGCGCGCCCTCTCCCCCGCGAAACGCGCCATTCTGCGCGCCGCGAAACTCTATTACGACGTGACCGGCCGCGCCATTTCGCCCGACCACCCGCTCCCCGCCCGCATCGGCCCGCCCTGGCGCCAGCCGCCGGACGCCCAGGCGGCCGACGCCCCACCGACCCGGCGCGCGACGGCTGCCCCGACGCCCGCCCACGCGCCCGCCTCGCCCGGCGTCAGCCTCCCGGCGTTTCCGGCGGTGGCATCGGGCGCGGGTTCGTAGTTCCGCCGTCAGGTGGGCCGCGTCGTCTCTCGCCCGCCCGCCCGCCATGCTCGCGTTCGCCTACAACACCAACGGCTTCCAGGCCCACCGCCTCGACGACGCCCTCGACATCATCGCCGACCTGGGCTACGCCGGCGTCGGCCTCACGTTCGACGTCATGCACTTCGACCCCCGCGCGCGCGCCGCGGCCGACTTCGCCGCGCTGCGCGAGGGGTTGGAGCGCCGCCGCCTGCGGCGGGTGGTGGAGACCGGCGCGCGCTACCTCCTCGACCCGCGCGCCAAGCACCAGCCCACGCTGCTGGACCCCGACCCGACCGCCCGCGCCGTCCGCCTGGCGTTCCTCAAGGATTGCGTGATCGCCGCCCTCCACCTGAAGGCCGAGGCCGTGTCGTTCTGGTCCGGCTCGCCGCCGGCGGCTTCCGGGTCAGCCTCGGCGGCCGCACGCGAGGCCTGCTTTGGCCGTCTGGTCGAGGGGTGCCGCGAACTCTGCGACTTCGCCGCCGCGCGCGCGCCGGGCTTGCCCCTGGCGTTCGAGCCCGAGCCGGGGATGCTGGTGGAGCGGATGGACGACTTCGCCCGCCTGCGCGCCGCGGTGGCGCGGCCCAACCTGCGCCTGACGCTCGACGTCGGCCACCTCCTGGTGACGGGAGAGGAGCCGGCGGAGGCCGTCATTCGCGCGTTCCGCGGAGCCTTGGCAAACGTGCACATTGAGGACATGCGCCGCGGCGTGCACGAGCATCTCATGCTGGGCGAGGGCGACCTGGACCTCCCGCCGACGCTCGCGGCGCTCACGGAGATCGGCTACACCGGGCTGGTGCAGGTCGAACTTTCCCGCCACTCCCACGCCGCCCCGGAGTGCGCCCGACAGGCCATGGAGGTTCTGCGGCGAGCGTCCCCGTCCGTCGTCAGGTCGCCTTGACCGCCGCGACCCCCGTCGTGTGGCCCCCCGCCACGTCGCCTGCGGACGACGTGACCCCGGCCCCGCCCCGCCGTGTCCACTCCCGCGGCGCGCGCCGCGCCGACGACGAAGCCGACGGTGATGAGCGGGTTGCCGAACGCGCTCTACACAACCAGAGCCGCCCGCGCGCCGCCGCAGAAAACGCCGCCGGCGATGAAGGGCATGGAGGCCTGGAACGCGGGGCCGAGGGATCCCCAAAAAGAAATTTTATTTTTGTCGGTTTTCTGCTTGCGTGGTGGTGGTGGTGGTGGTGGTGGAATTCTTGCTGAGGGGGAACTTCGTCTCATGCGCTGTGGTGATCCGGTTCAACCAACCGAGATGGGGCGAGCGGGAGTTTCCCGCGTCGGGTGGGGGGCGATCCTCGCCGGCGCCGGAGCGAGGGTGCGCGGGCCGTGCGTCCATGCGCGCCAAGGCGTGTCGCGTGTTTGGGTGCTGGTCGCTATCGCGGTGGCCGTCCTGCTCGGCGCGCTGGTGTTTCTTCATAACGAGGGAGACAGCGGAGCAGGGGGTGATCGGCAGGGCGAGGCATTCTCCCCGGACAATCCTACACAGCAACGCACGGAAGAGGTCGGCATCAGTGATTCACGGAGTGGGAAGGTGCCGCCTGTTGTTTCCGCCGAGCCCAGCCGCGTGAAAGATCCGGCGGCGGCGCCCACCGCTGTCACCTCTGGAGAGGTGAACTCCCTATCGGCCGCCGCTCAGGCGATGAGCGGCGCTGTTCCTGGCACCGCAAATGTGAAAGAGCCGCGCGAGTCAAATCCGGCGGTGGATCAGGCCTCTGTTTCGGATCTGGGGCCCGATTCCGGTGAGATTGACCAGGAGGCGCCGATGCGCGTTCCCGAGGACATGCCGCAGGTGATACATCACTTTCGCGTCGATGTGCTGGTCACGCCCGCCGATGCCGACATTTACGCGGATGGCCGGTACAAGGGCGCAGGCTCATCGCGGCTTTATTTCGCGCACACTCGGGGCGTTGTTGTGATCGAGGTGCGCCGCGAAGGGTATCGGCCTTGGGTCCGCCGGGTGCCAGTCGATCAGGATTTGACCTACGAAGTGGCTCTGCTTCCTGATGGGCAGATCGACGACCCAGGCAACTCTGGTGGCGATTCTGAAACCGAACCGAACGGTGATCAATGAACATCGTCTCCGACTCACCTCAAATCCGCGCCGCCTCATCGTGCTGGTTCCTCCGCGTTCTGATGGCGCTCGTTCTTTCGTGCGCGTCCCTCACCCTCGCGTGCGATGGCGGGGGGAGCAATCCAATCGCGCCCGGCCCCGGCCCCGGTGACGATCTCCCGTTTGAGACATTCGCGCTGGGCGAGAAATTCGACGCAGAGATCGAAGCGGCCACCGAACTTGACTCTGCGAAACTCGACGAGGCTTCTCCGCTTCCGTCCTGGGTGGATCATTCTTCGGGACTTCCACCCGTACGCAGCCAGGGGGGGTCGGGCGCGTGTTCCGCGTTTGCCGTGGGGTATTACCTGAAAACGTGGCAGGAGAAAAAGGAGGAAAACTGGTCGGTCGCGTCCGAAGGGTCGCAGTTTTCCGCCGCGTATCTCTACAATCAACGCCCAGGGTTTCCCGTGGGGGATTCCGGTATGACAACCGTTGGCCCCCCGGGCAGCAAGGCGACGATCGCGCTGGTAGTCGAGGGCGGCTGCTGCACTTGGGCGGCCGCGCCCATTCGGGATTCGGATCTGTGGGCGAAGCCGCTGACTTGGATTGGCGTTTCCCCGACTGCCGCAATGCGCGAAGAGGCATCCGGCTTCAAGGCGCTGGACTGCGGCGCGCTTGGAAAGGACCCGTTTGCGCTGAAACAGCATTTGGCGACGGGTGGGAGCCGGGGAACGGGTGAGCCTTTTGTCGTGGGACTGAACGTAGCGAACCTGGAAGTCTGGTTTGGTTACAAAGGCACGAATGAAGGGGTGTTTTCCGATGCCGACAAGGGCTTTGTTCCCGGAGCAGGATTTGGCCACGCGATGTGCGTGGTTGGGTACGACGACACCAAGGGCGGAGGATGTTTCAAGTTGGTTAATAGTTGGGGCAAGGACTGGGGACTGGGCGGCTTCTGCTACATTCCGTATCCAACGTTTATGAGGATTGGCCGCGTCTTTGGAAGGCTCACCGACAAGTCCAATACGCGGAAGCTGACGCCTTCAAATCCTGCGTCCGACAACAACGACACGCCGGATACCGCGGTGACCGTGTACAACGGCACGTCGCTGCTAGGCTCTGCGAGCGCCACCGACCCAGATTGGTACAAGATCACGGTGAACAGCGACGAGAAGATCACCGTCCGCTTGACGCAGTTGAACGGCGACGCCGATATCGGACTGTACTCGCGGGTAACGACAGGGGCGACCTATCTCCAGGCTGTGTCTGAGAATAGCGGTACGCTCGACGAAACGATCTCTCAGGAGATCGCCACCGGCGGCACCTACTACGTGAAGGTGTCTTCGGATGTGACTGCCGCCGTGAGTTACAAACTGTCGCTCATCATCAGCGCGGCCGTCGATGACCCGCCGCCCACAGAGCCGAACAACAGCAAGTCGGGGGCGGACGTGTTGATCTCGGGCGGCAGCGTCGCTGGCCGGGTCGGTGGCGAGGATCCGTGCGACTGGTTCAAGTTCACCGCGTCGCAGGGCCAGACGATTACGCTCGACATGACTAACCTCCAGGCAGATCTTGATCTGTTCTACTACTCGCCGACCGCGACCACGTCGACAACCTCGTCGACCAAAGGTGGCTCGACGGCGGAGAAGATCGCCCTTTCGGCATCCGCTGGCGGTACGCATTACGTTCAAGTGAAACCGTACTCCTCCGCTGTGTCATCGTACACCCTGACTTTAACCTTGACCTCCGTCGCAGCGGGAACGCCGGATCTGAAGCCGGGTGCCGTGTCGTTCACGCGCTCCATCACCGGGACGAGCGTGACGATCACGGCGTCCAACGTCTCCGTCGCCAATATCGGCACTGGCTCGGCTGGGTCGTTCGACGCCGGCATCGGGATTTCGAGGAGTTCCACATCCGGATACTACTCGATGAATTCAACGGCGGTGTCTTTCTCCGGCGTGAGCGCAAGCTCGTCGGTGCTCCGCTCGAGCGCCACGGTATCGTTCTCTAACCTCTCGGAGGGACCCTACTGGGTTGTTGTGCGCGCCGACTCAACAAACAAGGTGTCAGAGACGAATGAATCGAACAACTACGCCTACAGTACGAGTTCCTTCACGATCGCCGCTAAACCTGACTTGGTGATCTCCAGTTGGGATGCCACCAGCTGGTCCAAAAGTGGTAGCACGGTGACCATCAAGATGACCGAGATCAAAGTGGAAAACAGGAGCACCGCATCGACGGGATCCGGGTACAACGTTGTGGTCGGTCTCGCAACCAGCAAGACGTCAGCCATTTATGCCGACTTCAATGGCACGCCTTGGAAAAGGACGTCTGCCCAGGCAGGAAGCACCGTGTTAACGTGGACAGGCGGACAGACGGCGGTGACCGTGCCTGCGGGCAGCTATTACCTCGTCGTGTGGGCCGATCCCGGCAACAGTGGAGTCGGCACCATCCCTGAATCGAACGAGCAGAACAACCTTTCGTACTCGACCCAGACCATCACCGTGCCGTGATCGTTCGAGGTTCGCGTGGCGTGGTGGCATGTCGACGGACGCGGATCGCGATACAGCCATGTGAGCGCGGGGAGAAAAAAACCACGGGGAGTGACCCAATGCGAGCGAAACCTGTTACCTTCCTCGTGGGTGCGGTGGCTTCCTTTCTGTTCGTGGTGCTCGCGAGTGGCCCAGCCTTGGCGCAGGATGAAACGAAGCACACGGGCGGGTGCTGTCGGGGGATCAGTTCTTCGCTGGGCATGCCGGGCACTCCTGGCCGGGAGAACAATGACCGGGAATTCGGATGCATCTCGAACCCTGGGAAGACTATTCTGCTCAAGAGCGGCATTGGTCCAGTCGACGCTCTCTTTTTCCCACCTGAATCGAGCGCTCTGTCGAAATTCTTGGCCCTGATGAATGACGTTTACGGCGTGCGTGTATTTGTGTGTTTCTGGGACAGTCCGGAGAAGAACGCATTCTGCAGCCCGCAGTTGCCGATAGCACTGAATCTGCGAATGGAGCAACTCGGTGTGCTGGATGTGTTTTTGAAGGCCGAGTGCACTGTCGCGTATTCCACGGGCGTGCCACAGGCACTGGTGGATGAAGCGAAAAATAGCGGTCGCGAGGGATCGTACGTTCTCTCCGGCATCGTGGGAATCTGCGCGCACGAATGGGCGCACGCGGCGCAGTTCAAGTATGGATCGAAGTACCGCCTTCGAGTGCCAGGAGATGGTAGTGTCCATCTTCTTTCGCACTTTTGCTGAGAGATCTCCTGCGAGAGGCTCCCCCTCCCCCCGCGGGGGGAGGGGGGCGACATTTCGTCAATCCGCCCCCGCCGCACCCATCGCCTTAGAGCACGTCCCAAAACCTCATTCTCGCGTTCCACCGGCTCCGAGGTCCGCGAGCGGCGTCGGCTGAAAACCCCGTATTTCTCCGTAATACTGCGGTTTTCAGCCTCCTTGCGCTCGGGCCTCTCGCTCGGTGAAACGCTGAGAAGCAGGTTTCGGGACGTGCTCTATTCCCGCCCACCCCCTCGTCGCGCTCTCGATCCTGCTCCGACAAAAGGTCTATGTTCAGGCGCCGCTTCGTCCCCCACCTCGTCCCCGCCACGGAATCCGACGCCCAAGCCCTGGCGGCGGTCATTGGCGCGATCAAGGCGAACGCGAAGCCCGAACAGATTGTCGCCGCCAACATCCGCGTCCCGGACGAACCCGTGAACAAGGCGTGCGACGAGGCGGTAGACGCCGATGCCCTTCACGCGATTCCCATGGAAGTGCTCGAACGGCTCAACCGCGCGCGGCCGGAGAAGATCATCCCCGCGGTCGTGCCGCTCATTCTCGAACGGAGTCGCGAACAGGTGCGGGCGTTCGAAAAGACGGAGGAAGAGTACGAACGCGAAGCCGATGCCGTCATGGAAACGGCACGTCTGGATCCGCGCCTGGAAGTCATCGAACCGGAGCACTTCACCTGGCGCACGCTCGACGGCCGGGAGATGGTGCGCCTGCTTCGCAAGGTGCGCCGCCGGGCCGATGACGGCGTCATGATTCTCGTGCCCTCCGGCCCCTACGTCCGTGGAAGCGCCAGGAATGACGACGAATGGCCCCCGCGCTGGATTTTCGAAGACGCCTTTTTCATCGACGAAACGCCGGTGACGAACGCCCAGTTCGGGCGGTTTCTCGCCGAGGCGAACTACCAGTGGAAACACGCACCCGGCCTGCCCGTGGCGAAAGACGACCACCCCGTGGTCAACGTATCCTGGCGCGACGCTGCGGCGTTCGCCGACTGGCTCGACACAACGCCCCGCGCCGGACAGGAGAATTGGCGCACGCGTCTGCCAAGCGAATCGCAATGGGAGAAGGCTGCGCGGGGCGACGATCAACGCGTCTATCCCTGGGGCAACGAAGAGCCCGGCGAAGGCGCAAGCGCGCGGGCGAACTATGGCGGTGCTGAAATAGGCACAACGTCTTCGGTTCGGCGCTTCGCCACGGGGCGGTCGCCTTTCGGGCTGTTCGACGCGGCGGGCAATGTGTGGGAGTGGTGCGGCGATCAGTACAACAGTGAATTCTACTTTGAAAGCGTGCAGCATAATCCAGTAAACAAGGTATCTGTCGGCGGCTCTCGGGTGGTCCGAGGCGGCTCGTGGGACGGCGTCGCGTGGTTCCTGCGCGCGTCTTCCCGCCACTACTCCCGCTCCGACGCCCGGTACGACTACTACGGGTTCCGGATGTCTCTGTCGCTGGTCGCCGCGGGGGCGCCGGTATTCTGAGTACTGAGTTTCTGGTGTTCTGAGTTCTGGTCGAGTAAAAAGGGGAGAACGAGTTCGTAGTGCGCGCCGTTCAGATCCGCCCCGCCTCCGCAGCCGCGGAGGGATGGAAACACTGATGTACATGATGTACAGGATTCAGAGATGGTCTCCATCCTGTTTATCCTGTCAATCCATGTTTGAGTTCTCCGTGACCGCCGCACACCAAGGGGGCGAAGGCGGTCGCCGGATCAATCGGCGCGCACGGCGCGCCCTACGGACTCCGGGTGCGGCGTCAGCCCCCGGTCCGCACGGAGTCCGCGCGCCAGTTCCAGCGCCCGCTCCGCTTCTTCCCGGCCGCGGCGGAGAATAACGAAGTCGTCCGCGTGGCGGATCATTTCGTATCCCGCCGCGGCCACCGCGACGTTCACCGGATGCAGGTGGAGGTTCGCCAACAGCGGGCTGATCACCGCCCCCCGCGGCGTCCCCTTTTCCGGTGTCCAGAGCGTCATCTCTTCCAGGATGCCCTGCGACAGATACCGACGCGGTTACCTTCGGTTTCCGGGAGTCAACATCTCCCGGAGGAGTACTTTCACCTCCCTGACCGCGCCTGCTCCCAGGCGCACTAGGGCGCGCCGTGCGCGCCGATTGATCCGGCGACCGCCTTCGCCCGCGGCGTGGACCAGGGATCGGCGCGCATGGCACGCCCTACTACCTGCTACGAAAGAACTCCGCGCTCTCCGCGCCTCCGCGGTGAAAAATCCGGGTTAACCGAACGGGCACTTGCCCTGAGTGATATGGGCCTCGAACTCCGCGCGGAACTTCTTGAGATAGGAGCGCAGCGGCATGGCCGCGGCGTCAGCCAGGACGCAGATGGTCTTCCCCTGCATGTTGTCGCAGGTTTCCAGCAACACGTCGAGGTCGCGCATGCGGCCGCGGCCGTGTTCGATGCGCGCCACCGTCTTCTCCACCCACCCGGTGCCCTCGCGGCAGGGGGTGCACTGGCCGCCGGACTCATGATGGTAGAAGCGCATGAGGTTCCAGATGGCGTCGACCATGCAGACCGAGTCGTCCAGCACGATCACCGCGCCGGAGCCGAGCATGCTGCCGTGCTGGGCGATGCTTTCGTAGTCCAGTTTCGCGGTCTTGCAGTCTTCCGCCGTGAGAATGGGCGCCGACGAGCCGCCGGGGATGACGGCCTTGAGCCGCCCCGTGCCCCCCACGCCGCCGCCGGGACCGTCGAGCAGGTCCATGAGCGGCGTGCCCAGCGGAACCTCGTAGTTCCCGGGGCGCTTGACGTGGCCGGAGAGCGAGAAAACCTTGGCCCCCGGCGACTTCTCCGTGCCCATGCTGGCGTGCCACCGGGCGCCGTTGACCATGATGTGCGGCAGGTTGCCGAGCGTCTCCACGTTGTTCACCACGGTGGGGCAGCCGAACGCGCCGACCACGGCGGGGAAGGGCGGTTTGAGGCGGGGGTAGCCGCGGTTGCCCTCCAGCGAAGTGAGCAGGCCGGTCTCTTCGCCGCAGATGTAGGCGCCGGCGCCGCGCATGAGCAGCACCCGCAGGGGGAAGGCCGCGCCCAGCACCGTGTCGCCCAGGACGCCGGCGCGCTCGGCGTCAGCCACGGCCTTCTCCAGCACCGCGTGGCCGTGGACCATTTCCCCCCGGATGTAGATGAAGGCGGTGTGGGCCTGCACCGCCCAGCAGGCGATGATGATGCCGGCCAGCAACTGGTGGGGATCGCGGTCGATGAGCGCGCGGTCTTTGAACGTGCCCGGCTCCGACTCGTCGGCGTTGCACACCACGTAGACCGGCTTGCCGGTGTCCTGCGGCACGAAACTCCACTTCATCCCGCACGGAAAACCCGCCCCGCCCCGGCCGCGCAACCCCGACAATTTGACCTCTTCAATCACCGCCTTGGGCGGCATGGCCAGCGCCTTGCGCGCGCCTTCGTACGCGCCGCGTTCCAGGCACCAGCGCACGTCGAGCGCCAGCGGCTCGCCGAAATTGCGCGTCAGGAAAGGCTGAAACGTGGTCGCCATCGCCATCGCCACCAACGGCTTCTTCCCTACACGCCCACCGGCGCCACGCGCCCCAGGCCGAGCGCCGGCAGGAAGTGCGCCACCCGCGCCGGCTCGTCGCGCACCGGCCCCGGCGGCATCGGCGGCCCGCCCCCCGCCGCATGCTCCCGGCGGCAGGCCGCGATCAGGTCGTCCAGTTTCTGGGGGGTGACGTTCTCATGATACTGGTCGTTGATCTGGATGGCCGGCGCCCCGCCGCAGGCCGCGATGCACTCCACCTTCTCCAGCGAGAACAGCCCGTCGGCCGTGCGCGCCCCGCCGCAGGCGACGCCCAGGCGCTCCTCAATATGACGCACCAGGCGCTTCATCCCCAGCAGCGCGCAGGTGAGCGTCCCGCAGACCATGAGGCGGTACTTGCCGTGAACCTCGCGCTTGTAGTGCGGGTAGAAGGTGACCACGCCGTACACCTCGGCCGGCGAGAGGCCGAGCATGGCCGCCACCAGCGCCATGCCGTCGAGGCTCACCCACCCCTGCTGCCGTTCCACTACCCGCAGGGCGAGGAGCAGACAGGACTTCTTCGTGGGATACCGGGCGATCAGCGATTCGATCTCCGCCCGCGACCGTTCCGAGAGTTCAAAGGGCATGGCGAAAAACTGATGACCGAAAACTGACGACTCCAGGGCCCCGGTCCCGCCCCCAGCCCCCGATCCGCGCGGTCATTTCATCGCCGACGGCGGCCTCTGACAACGCCATTCGGTTTTTTTGCCCTTCCGGGCGGACCGCGCCGACGTTGAGTCCGTCGCGCGCCCCAAGCCTGTCGCGGAGCGTCGTGACGATTCTCCCTTCGCCGTCGGCCTGGTCATGAACTCTTCTTCTTCGGCGAACACCCCGTAAGTCGACGGAGGCCGGCGACGAAGTTCAGAAAACTCCGGGAACGGTCGTTCTCGGGATCGAGGTGCGGCCCAATGGCGCGGGACCCGCTGACTTTCTGATACGACGGCGCGATCCGCGCGAGTGTGTCGCTCGGCTTCGGTTGCCCATCGGGCCGCGCGTAGGGGCGCTTCTGCTGCATCTTCGCGAGTCCGCGCAGCCCCAGCCCCTCCTCCACGGCGGCGAGGTCCGCCAGATACCAACTCTCCAGTTCGTGACACGCCATCCGTACCAGCACGCCAGGGCGCCCAGCTTCTTCGCACTTCTGAACAAGGCCCCTCTTGACCGACTTGCAGTCGGCGGAGTCCTGATCGCGGAGCACGACGAACCTGGCCCCCGGAACCCGGTAGCCGCGGATGCGCCGCGCCATCTGCTTCTCCATATCTTGCTTCCCGTCGAAGACGACGAATCGGCACACGAGATCGTCCGGCAGAATCCTGGGAAGGAAGCCCCTCAGCATGGCCTCGGCGGAGGGTTCTTCGAGGAGGAAGACGATCTCGCTCATGCCGGATCTGCGCCTCCGAAAAAACCCTGTTTCCAGAGATAGCCCATCTGATCGCCGTCGGCCATGTAGGCTCGGACCTGTTCGTCGTCGGAGGCCCGCCGGATGGTCGTGTACCCATCTTTCTTCGCGAGCCAGAACACCTCGTCGACTCGCGTGGCGTTGAGGAAGTCCGGCGAGTGGGTGGAGATGAAGACCTGTCCCCCGCGCCGGGCGTATTCCCGGAACTCCTCCGCCAGCTCCCCCAGCAGCTTCGGATAGAGTTGATTCTCCGGCTCCTCCACGCACAAGAGGGGGTGCGGCTTGGGGTCGTGAAGCAACACAAGATAGGCGAACATCTTGATGGTGCCGTCCGAGACGTGCCGCGCCAGAAAAGGGTCCTCGAAGGCCCCGTCCTGAAAGCGAAGAAGGATGCGGCCCTCCTCCGTCGTCTTCGGGGCCACGCTCGTGATGCCGGGCACGCGCCTCTTGATCTTCGCGACAATGTTGTCGAAGACCTCCCGGTGACGCTTGTAGAGAAATTCCGTCACCAGCGACAGGTTTTCCCCTTCCCTTGAAAGATGCTCCGCATGGCCAGCCTCCTGCTCCGGCCGCGCCCGCTGGATGTGGAAGTCCGAGACATGCCAGTTCGAGATGAGTTCACCCAAAGCCATGGCGGCGGGGAATTTCCTGAACTGGGCCAGCCCCCTGACCGCCAGCGTGTCGGGAGACTTCAGCGTTTGCCTCTCACGATGGAGGTCCCTTTCGTTCTTCACCTGCTCCATCTCGTTGGTGACGGCCTCGCCTTCACCCCGCGCGAAGTCGAGGAACTTCCACGGGCGTCCGCGGCTTCCCCGCCGGTACCTTAACGTCTCCCGCTCCACGACGGGGTCGCCCTCGTGTTCACCGATCTCCAACAAATAGGTCACGAGCGGCGCGGAGTCACTTTGCTTGAACCTGAGTTCAATGCCGATCGGGCCGTCGGCGTCACGGCTGCGCGCCTCCTGAAACCCGCGGCTGCCCCCCAGTCTCGTCAGAGCGACATGCAGGTCTTCCGTCAACGCGTCCTTGAGGAACCCGAACACGCTGAACAGGGTCGATTTTCCGCTGCCGTTCGCGCCGACCAGCACGCACATGCGGGGAATATCCCGCATCTCAGCATCCCTGAAGGACTTGAAGTTCCTGAGCCGAATGGATTCAATCTTCATTTTCCTTCCTTCCATTGAGTGGGCTGAATCGTAGCGGGGGCCGCGTGCTTCCGCAACCGGCGCCTGAACCCGTGGGGGGGCGTCACCGCCGGCCAGCCAGGGCGCGCTCGACGGCTGGCAGCAGGAAGAGGGCCATCTGGCGATATCCGGCGCCGTTGCAATGGCCGTCGCGGACGAAGAGGTCGTCGCGCGCGAGGCGGCCGTCGCGCAGCAAATCGTGAAACGCGGCGCACTGGTCGACCAACGGCAGCCCGGCGTCAACCGCCCCGCGCCGCAGGGCGCCGACCATGTGCTCGCCGGGGTAGGTCTGCACGATGACCGCCACGCCCCGCCGCCGCCCCCATGCGGCGATGGTGAGCAGGTCGCGCGCCAGCGCCGTCTCGGCGCCGGTAGGGGATCGGGCGTCAGCCATCCGGGGCAATGCCACGTCGCGCACCCAGGCGTCGCCGAAACGCTCGGCGGCGCGGGGCAACACCTTCTCGCGAAGGCCATCGGCCCACCGGCGCGACCCCGCCGGGGAAGCGGCGCGCCACTTCTCAAGGAAGAAGGCGAAGTCACCGCCCGCCAGCAGCCCGCGCGTGAGCGCGTCACGCGCGGCTTCCAGGCGGCCCAGTTGCGTCTGGGCGTGGCCGATCTGGAACCAGGTGGCGGCGTCGTCGGGGGTCAGCGCCGCGGCGCGGGCATAGGCTTCGGCCGCCGCCTCGTACCGTCCCAGGGAGGTGTTAATGGCGCCGATGTTCTTGAGGAGTTCCGGGTGGTCGGGGGCGCGGGCGCGAAACTCCGCCAGCAGGGCCAGAGCCTCGTCGGCCCGGCCGAGCGCCCGCAGCGCGTCGGCGGTCTGGTACAGCGCCCCCCACGAGGCCGGGTCCAGCGCCAGCGCCGCGCGGTACTGCTCCAGCGCCGCCTCCAGCCGGTTCTCCCCCCGGTAGGCCGCCCCCAACTCCATGCGCAGCGACCAATCCGCGCCGGCTTGCGCCACGCCCCGCTCCAGGACGGCGCGCGCCCCGGGGGCGTCTCCCAGCCGCCGGCGGCAAGCGGCGATCCCAGCCCAGACGCCGGCGTTGCCCGGATGAAGCGCCACCAGACGCTCCCAGGCCTCCGCCGCTTCTCCGTGCCGGCCCGCGCCGTGCAGCGCGGACCCGATCCCTTCGCCCGCGCCCCGATGCGACGGATCAATCCCCAGCGCCTGGCGGAACAGGCGTTCGGCTTCGTCAAAACGGCCGGCGCGGAGGGCTTCGTGTCCCGCGCGAGAGGCGGCTTCAGCCTCCGGCGCCGTCGGCGGCGCTTCGGGCGCCGGAGGCGGGGACGGCGCCTCTTCCGACGGCGCGCCCGCCTCGGCGGACACACCCGCGGGAGGTGCGGAGTCGCCCGGCGTTCCCAGTCCCCCCGTCCCAGCCTCTGGGTGTTGGGTGCTGGGT
>JACQVU010000115.1 GCA_016209585.1 Planctomycetota bacterium | reverse complement strand
TCGGGCGCGGGCGCGGCGGGGTCCGCGGGCCGACCGATGCCGCGGGTGAACAAGAGATAGGTGCGTCCCGGCTCCGGCCGCGGCTGGTGGGAAATGCGCCGGTCGTACGCCAGCAGCGCGGTTGGGGTCTCGCCGGCGGGCGGCGGGCCGGCGAGCGTCTCGACGATCTGAAAGCGGGTCCAGGAGAGGGCCTCGCCACCGCCGCCGGACTCGCGGGCGAGGCCGAGCCAGGCGGCGTCGCACTCGTCCAGCAGCGTGGCAATGGTGGCGGCGCGGGCCGGCGTCGCTAACAGGAGGCTGGCCGCGAGCGTGGCCGCAGCCAGGAAGCAACGAAGGGGGCGGGCGGCCGGTTTCATGGCTTGTGGTACAAGGCGCGCTCGCGGAGGTAGGCGAGAGCCAGGGCGCAGAACTTCGTGTCGGTATTCACCCGCTCGTCGAGCGTTTGCGACGGGGACATGACGTTGGATACGCCGGGGGGCAGGAAGGTGGTGAGGTCAACGTGGCCCGGCGTAGAGCCGGGGAAGTTGGCGCTGTCGCCGCCGAACAGGCCGAGCGGGGGCGGGCGGGGGTCGGCGGGGCCGTCGCCGACCATGAGGCCCAGCGAGTGGCCGATCTCGTGGGCCAGGACCATGGCGGTGTTGAGCGCGAAGACCTCGATCGCGTTCTCAATCAGCGTGTGCCGCGCCTGCTGGGCCGGCGTGCCGGCGGCGGGCACGAACTGGGGGTCGAGCACCGTGGCGTCGTCGGCGCCGGAGCCGACCGGGGCGTTGCCGCGGTTGGCGAGGGGAATGAGCGGATCGAACGTTTCACGGAAGAGCGACGAGGCGCTGCCGTTCACGTCAAAGGCGAAGTCGGCCGCCGGGAAGATTCCCAGCGTCGCCACCCCGCCCAGAGGCGTCGCCAGGGAGTCGTTGTCTTGCCGGTTGTTGTTCTCGTTGATGAAGGACAAGCCGGAAATGCCGCTGCCGGCGTACCCGCCCACGCTGATCTGGGAATAGGGCGTGGCGTCGTAGTTGTACGCGCGCTGGCCCAGGCTCTGCGACCAGTCCGACGGGCTGGGCGCCGTGGTGGTCAGGCGGAGGCGCACCGAGTCGGGGCCATAGGTGGGCACGCCGCCGGAGGAGGCGATGCCGTAGAGGTCATACGTGCGCGCGATGATCCGATCGATCACCCGCTGGCGCATCCAGGCGTTGGAATCCTGCCCCGAAGTGTTGGGAACCACGGGCGCGCCGGACACGACGTTCAAGCCGTGCACGCGCAGTTCCTCCGTGAAGTCGGCGACGCCATTCGCGCCGCCCGACGAGGAGAAGTTCACCGTTGTGCCCGCGCCAGCCGCGATGGAAATGGCGAAGGCGTCGCGGGTGAAGTCCACGAACCAGAGGTTCTCGGCCTCGAAGGGGCGCACGGCGTCGGTGATGGCCTCGGTGAGAAACGAATAGGTCGCCGCCGCCGAGAGGTTGCCGGCCACGTCGGCGATCCGCGCCGTGACCGTCACCGCCCCGGTCGGAAAAGCCAGGTTCGCCGGCACGCTCCACGTGGCCCCCGTCTGCGTGACCGTGAACTGCCCGCCAACGTTCTGTCCGGCGTCTGCCCCGCCGGCCCCGGCGCCGCCACCGAGCGCGACGTTGGCGCTGACGGTGAGCGCGGTCGTGCTGATCCCGCTGCCACCCAGGTCCGACCAGGCCACGTCGATGGAGAAACCGCTCGCGGGCGTCAGCATCGTCCCGCCCGCCGAGCCGGCCCCGTTCAGAATGGCGGGGATGGCGTTTACCGTGAGCAGCGAGATGACCGGCGGCGTCACGTCGGCGGACGACGTGGTGAAGGTGGTGGTCGACGGGGCGCACCCGTTGCCGTACAGGTCCCGCACCGCGGCCTTCACCGCGAGGGCATAGGTCTTTCCCGCTTCCAGCGGCGCGGCCGGCTGACAGGTGACCGTGGTGAGCGCCGTGTTGAAGGTGAAGGCGGCGCCGGCGATGGGCGCGCCGCCGGTGGAGACCTCGATGCTCGTGGCCGAGACGGTGGCGGGGTCCACGGCGCGGGAGAAGGTCACGGTGATGGGCGTGTCGACCGGCGCCGAAGCCGCGCCGTTCGCCGGCGAGACTGAGGTTACCGTGGGCGCCGTGAGGTCCGCCGGAGCGTCAGGAACCACGGTGAGCAACTTGGCGGGGTTCGCGCCCAACAGGTCGGGGGCTTTCAGCCGGTTTCCCGCCGGATCGGTGATGGAAGGGTCCAGCGCCAACACGAAGGTCGTGCCGGTGGTCATGTTCGCGGCCGGGGCAAAGGTCAGGTACCGGTCGCCGTGAGAGAGCGTCACCGTTCCGGCCCGCAATGGCTGACCGGAGGGGAAGAACTGCACCGACTCCGTCCCCACCGTGCCCGTGGTCACGGTGGTTGGGTCGAGGGCTTCGCTCAGCGTCACCACCCAGCGCTGGTTCACCGGCCCGCCAGCCCCCTCCGCCGGGATGGAGGTCACCACGAAGGGCTTCCCCTTGTCCAGGGCGCTGACCGTGCCGTCGCGCGCCGCGCCGGCCGCCACCGGGTTGCCGGCGAGGTCGGCGACGTTCGCCGCCGTCACCCGCAACCCGCCCGCGGTGAGATCGGGCGCGCCCGGCGCATGGAGCGTGATCGTTGCGGCGCGCGTGGCGGCGCTGTAGACAACGCTCGATCCGGTGAGCGTCACCGGCGCGCCGGCGGGGTTCTCCACCGCGTAGTTCGCCGCCACCGTCGCCGTGGCCGGATCGACGGCCTCGCCGAAAACGACGGTAATGAAGTCATTCTGCGCCCCCGCCACGATCGACCCCGCCACCGACGCCACCGCCGGCGCCGTGAGGTCCACGGTGAGCGTCACCGGCAACGACGCGCCGGAGGCGTTGCCGGCCGGGTCGGTCGCCACCACCGTCAGCGTGTGCGCGCCCTCAGCCAGCGGGGAGGTGGGAGTGATCGAGAACGCGCCCGCGGAGGCGACGGCGCTGCCGAGCGCCACGCTTCCTTCGCGCGCCGTGATGGTGGCGTCGTTCTCGGCCGCGCCGGTGAGGAGAGGAGAGGCGAGTTTGGTGAGGCCGTCCGACGCGGAGGCGCCGGTGTCGGAGGCGGTCGCCAGCGCCAGCCCGGTCGGCGCGGCTGGGGCGACGGTGTCGATGGTCACGGAGGGAGCGTCCGACGTCGTGACGCTGTTGCCCGCAGCGTCGGTGACGCGAAGTTTGAAGGCGTGCGCGCCGTCGACCAGCGCGCCCAGCGTCACGGTCCAGGCGTTGTCGGCCCCGGCGGTCGCGACGCCGCGGAGGGCGGTGGTCTCAAGCACTTCGACCAGCGCGCCGGCCTCAGCCGTGCCTTCCAGCGAGAGCGCGGAGAGGTTGGTGACGCGGTCGCTGTTCGACGCGCCGCTGTCGGCGGCCGGAGCGAGTGAGATCGTGGGCGCCGGGGTGGTGGGCGCGGTCTGGTCCACCGTGACGCGCACGTTGGATGAGAGCGCCGACGTGTTCCCCGCCAGGTCGCTGGCTGAGGCGACGATGAAGTGCGTCTTCTCGGTCAGCGCCGAGGTGGTGATGGCGAACTCGCCCGTGGCGTCAGCCGCGCCCGACCCCAACTCGCCCTGGCCATTCGTGAGCGTGACGGCTGCGCCCGGTTCGGCCGTGCCGGTGACGCGCAGCGTCGCCAGCGACGTGACGCCGTCACCGTTCGACAGCCCGGTGTCGTCGGCCGGGTCCAGCGTCAGCCCCGCCGGCTGCGGGGGCGCGGTGGCGTCGACGGTGACAGCCACGGCGTTCGACAGCGCCGAGGGGTTGCCGGCCAAATCCGACGCCACCGCGACCACCTGGTAGGCTCCGTCCGCCAGCGGCGACGTGGCGATCGTGAAACCGGCCGTGGTCGGCGTCGCCTCGGCGAGGATGGCGCCGCCGGCGCGGAGCGACACCATCGCGCCGGGTTCACACACCCCCGTGAACGTGGGCGTCGCCACCCGGGTGACGCCGTCGGCCGCGGACGATCCGGTGTCGCTGGCCGGCGAGAGCGCCAGCGTGGTCGGCGCGGCCGGCGCCGTCTTGTCGATGACCAGCGCGAGCGGCTCCGAGAATCCGGAGAGGTTGCCCGCCCGGTCCGCCGCGCGCGCCATGAGCGTCACGCCGCCTTCGGGCAGCGGCTCGGTGGTGATGGCGAAGCGCCCGTCGGCGCCCGTGACGCCGATGCCGACCACCGCCCCGCTCGCGAGAACCCGCACCGTGGCCCCGGCCTCCGCCACGCCTTCCACGGTGGGAGTGTCGTCGGCGGTGAGCCGATCCGTGGCCGACGCCCCCGTGTCGCTCGCCGCCGCCGGCGACAGGCCGGTCGGCGCGGCCGGCGGCGTGGAGTCGATGATGAAGGCGGCGTTGGAGTCGTCGGCCCCGGAGCGCCCCGACTTGTCGCGGGCCGTGACCCGCACGCGCACCGCGCCGTTGTCGATGGGCGGAACCGACCAGACGAAAGCGCCGCCGTCGCCGACCTCAGTCACAACGTCAGTGGCGACGGCGCCCGCACCCGCGCCGCCGGTGATGAAGGCGATGCTGACCTTGTCTTTCTCGGCGCTGTCGGTCATCCAGCGTATGGCCACCGACCCCCCGCCCGGCAGCGTCTCGCCGCCGTCGGGGTACAGAAGCGTGACGACCGGCGGCGCGCCGGCCAGCGACGGGTCGACGTAGGCGAACGCGCCCACCAGCGAACCCGCCAGCGCCGGCGAGGCGTTGCGCGCCGCCACGTCAGCCGGGCCGACGTCCCCCGCCGGCAGCGTCACCGTGAGCGTCTGGGGCTGCGCGGCCAGGTTCCGCGTCTTCACCAGCGCCGGCCGCCCGCCCACGCTGACGCTGGTCTCTTCGGTGAAGCCCGCCCCGGTCACGGCCAACGTCGCGCCCCCGGCGTGCGACGCCGTGGACGGCGCCACGCCGGTCACGGCCGGCGCCACCTCCAGGCTGGCTGGCGCCGTGGAGATGGCCGTCACCGTGACGGCCAGGCTCGCGGGCGTGAGGCCAGACAGGTTGTGCCCCCCGGCCAGGAAGGCGTTGACGCCCGCCGCCAGCGCCGTGGTGGAGGTGTTGGCCGGGACAAGCACCGGCGCGCCGGCCGGCCCGGTGGTCACGGGCGCGCCGCCCGCGCCAAGGCCGTCGAACGCGCCATCCGCCGCCAGGTCGGCGGCGAGGGTGGCGGTGAGGTCGAGCGACGAGACGCCGAGCGTCTTCGCGGTCTGCGAAAGCCCGGCGTTGATCGCGCCGGCCTTGACGTCGTCGCGCTTCGGGTCCGGTGGGGAGGCGGGCGCGACCGTGAAGTCCACCGGCGGCGCCGTGGCGATCGCCCCGACGGCGAAGCGCTCGCCCACCTGCCGGTTGGCGTTGTCGATCAGCAGGGCAATGGCTTGCGTTCCCCCCGCGGCCTGCGCGAGCGCGCGCGCGGCCGCGATGGTGGTCAGCGGCGTGACCGCCACGCCGGAGAGCGAGGCCGTCGCGCCGGGGTGAAGCATGCGCAGCGGCGTCGAGGCGGCCAGCGTGACCACGCCCGCCCCCGATTCCTCGGCGTACACCCCGCCCGACACCTCGACCAGGAAGGGGCCGGTGTGGACCCCGATGTCGGCGCGGAAGCCCCCCCGCGCGTCCGTGGTGACCACGGCCAGCGGCGGCTCGTGCCGGCGGCCGTCGTTGTCCAGCCCGTGGAGCGAGGCGACGCCGCCGCTCACCGGGCCGGCCGAGACCGTTCCGACGACCGTGATGGGATCGAGGAAGACGAACCCCCCCTGGCGAAGCGCGGTGCGATTGTCGGACGCCACTACGCGCAGGTCAGCCGGCCCGGCCGCGGAGGCCGGCGTCACGGCCACCAGCGCCGACGGGGACTGGAAGGTGACGCTGGACGCCTCCGCCTCGCCGAAAAACACCCGCATGGAGGGGGCGAACTGCGAACCGCGTATGGTCACCCCGGAGCCACCCGCCACCGACCCCTGGTCCGGGATCACGGCCGTGATCGCGTGATCCGCGGGTGGCGGAGGAACCGGGGGCGTGCGGGTTCCACCACACGCCGCGAGCGTCAGGGCGCACAGGGCCACCCCCGCCCTCGTCAGCGTTCCGAGCCGCCGGGGTCGCGTCAACGCGCCCGCTTGGGATTCGACCGCGGGATCGGGCATGCCCCCCTTCGCCGGCCACTCCTTGACAGCCTGTCGATGCCACGACTTCGTCGACGGGCTGTTGATAAACTGCTCCGATACGCTTCCCGACACGGCACGAACGCCACAGGGTAATTGTATATTGACGACCGCGTGGCGGACACGCGCGTCACCGCCACCGGGGAGGTGATTTCTTGCACAGGACACCATGAGGTCGCGGGGCGGGGGGCGAGGGACGAGGGGCGCGGGGCGCCGCGACCCTTGCGACATCGGACGCGCGCCCGGACACGAAAGGAGAATTGACGGCCGGTGAACAATCTGGTACCGTCAAAGACGCGCGCGGGTGGTTCCCGTTCAGCAAGCGGGGGACCGAGGGACCGGCTGCGCGTCGCAGGAGCAGGCGCTGTGAAACTGACGGCTGTGCTCATTCCTGACGCCGAGGGTGGGTTCGTCGCGTACAACCCGGAAACGGGAACGACCACCCAGGGCGACACCGTCGCCGACGCGCTGAGCAATCTGAAAGAAGCGACCGAGGTGTATCTGGAGGAGTTTCCGATCGCGTCGGCGGGAAAGGTGGTCGTGACGACGATCGAGGTCGCCGGTGGGTAGGCTACCTCGTGTCAGCGGAGCCGCGTGTGTTGCCGCGCTGCAGCGGCTGGGTTTCGCGGTCGTGCGAAGAAAGGGAAGTCACGTAGTCATGCGCCAAGGCGCCCGCGGGTGCGTTGTGCCAATGCACCGCGAGATCAAGACTGGAACACTGCACGGAATCCTGCGACAGGCGGGCGTCACGGTCGAGGAGTTCGCCGCCGTTTTGTGAAGGCGGATTGTCTCCTCACTGTTCGGGCTCCAGGAAACGGTGAAGTACCTCTTCCAGCGATCTACCAGGGATCGAATTGGGGGTTCCTTTCGCGGGGTCAATAGCGATCTGTGCCATCAGCCACGCTTCACGAGGGAGTGGATGGTTCGCCTTGGGATGATGAACGAACCATGTCCTGCCCGGAAACCGCGTGTCGGAATCGAGCCCAGCGCAAACGAAAGCAGCGCTAATCCGCGTATTTTTGAGTTCGCCTTCGTGTGAACGGTGCCAAGCGCCATCTGGTTCCCGTGAATGTCCGACGACTTCGAGATGGCCGTCGGAATATCGAGCGCCGTGGATTCGCTCGGTTCCGAATACGGCCTCATGTACGTCGCGCTCGCTCACGCAAGAATGTTCGTCTTGGTAGAGCACCGCGACCACCAAAGGCTTGTCGAGCGAATTATAGCGATTGGCTTTGGCGCGGATCGCTGCCTTGATGCGATCGGCTCCCTCTGCGGCCGCCGCCGGTGGGACCAGGATGACCACAGGGGACGCGCCCTTACGGCAGTCATCCCTCATACAATTCGCGCTCACCTTCACCGCCCAGCCGCCGTCGACCCAGGTGTCATCAATCCAACCAAGGTGGGGGCCACCGCCACCGTCATGACGGCCAAACGCACCCGAAAACCAGCGGTCGAATCCAGCGAAGTCCGGACACGTTGCTCCATCTTCATCGACAATGCAGACCAAGTAGTTAGTGTCTGCTAAACCACTGTTCTCAACGTGTTTCTTGAATGCGTCGAAGGTGTCGTAGCGACGCCGATACTCCTCGGATGGATGTGCCACAGTCCCCTCGCAATAGAACTGAACGTCATTCCGTGTTGTCACGAGAAAATCCGGATTTCCCTCCCCGCTTCCGCGCTCCGGCTTGACTTTCACGTCGTAACCCATGCCGCGAAGGAGACCGAAAACCACCAACTCCCACTCCGCGCCGACACGGTTTGCCATATCTTTCGACTTGCGAAGGCGAGCGAGCACGTCCGGCTTCTTCGCTTCGGGATACGCGGCCAAGAGACGTTCCAGAATGCTCATCGTCGGCGGGCGTTCTCAGCGGTAACCCATTCGGCGAGGCACGCGTCACAAGCCCCGCTTCCCATTCTCCCCCAGCAGCCGGGCGAGCAGTTCGCGTTTGACTTCAGCCAGTTGCTCCGCGCTCTGGCGGCGGTCTTCGTCCTTGGCGGTCAGGGCGTCGGCGAGGTCGCTCCAACCGTAGGCTGAGAGCACCGCGCGGTCGAGCGCGGCGTGAGTGAGCGCGAGCCACATGGGACGCTGGTTGTAGAGGTTGGTGAGCGTGCGCTTCTTCAGTTCCTTCTCGTCGAGATTCGGCGGGTTGAGCCAGCCGTTGCGCAAGTCATTCAGTTCCTTCGCGGCCGCGGCGACGGCGCTTTCGTGCTTTTTCTGCTCGGCGGTGTATCTCGCGCGCGGCGTGTTCGGCGGCCAGGGGAAGGGGAAGGTCTCGAACGTGGTGGTGGGCGTGTAGCGGAAGCCACTCTCCTTCTCGCGCAGTTGCGTTCCCAGGGCCAAGGCCCACCACTCGTGGATTTTGGAGTGGAGAACGCCGAAGAAGTAGTCGTCGTCGCGGGCGAAGACGATGAGTTGACAGTCAGGGATGATGTTGGGCGTGAGCCATACGAACAGCCGGTGTTTGGCGACACGCGCGGTGACGATGAACCGCTTCTTCCCGTTGATCGCGCCGTACATCTCCGGCCGGCGGGCGTAGAGTTGCCACCACTGCTCGCGGAACCAGGCGCGTTTGCGCTTTTCGCGCCACGGCTTCACGTTCGCGCGCACGTACTCGAACGGCGCTTCATAGAGCGCGGCGTCGTGCTTGGTGAGCGCGTCGAGATCGATGATGTAGTGATCCACCGCCCGGCTGGTGATGTCCTTGCCGTTTCGCCACGGGCGCACCACGGCGCGGTTGCTGCGCCCGTCGGCGTTGCGCGCCCGCCAGAGTTGCTCCGCCGTGGCGCGGTCGATGTCGAACGGCCCCTGCTTCGTCGTTCCCATGAAGGCGATGCCCGCGTTCTCCTTCAGCCGCCGCGCCGTCGTCGTGTCCGCCTCGGCGCCTCCGACCGTGAGATTGGCGTGAATCTCCGCCACGGGCTGACCGTCGAGATGGCGTTCAGTCTCCGTGCCGTCGTCCTGGCAGACGATGGAGATGTGAACGGCCGCGCCCGCCAGCGTCCACTCGCGATCAGCCCATGCCTCGAAGATGTCGCCCGACTTCTTGATGCGCTCAAGCACCGTGCGATTCGCGCCGCCGCGAATGGCCTGCGTGGCGAGAAGGCCGGCGCGCTTCGCGTCGCCCTTTTCGATCTGCGCGCGGGCCTTCTCGTGCCAGTAGGCGGAAAGATCCGCCTCCGGCGGCACGCGCTCGCCCCACACTTTGAAAAGCGCGTCGACGTACTCGTCGTTCAGTTCGCGGCGCAGGAACTTGCCGCCAAGGAAGGGCGGGTTGCCCACGATCACGTCGCACTCTGTCCAGTTGGGTTCCGCCGGAACGTTCGAACGGGAGAAGTCAAGAATGGCGTCGCCCCGTCGAATGGTGTTCAGCGGCTTCAGCACGGGAATCTGTTGATACCGGCGGCCATGATCGATGGTCCACTTGATTTGACCGATCCAGACGACCGCCGACGCCAATTCCCACGCGAAGGCGTTGGTTTCGATACCGAGAAGTTGGTGCGGCCCGACGAGGCGGTGCATCTCCATTTCGGGAAGGTCGTGGGCGACGGCGAAGTTGATCACCTCATGCTCCAGGTTCTTCAATTCCTGGAGCGCGATATAGAGGAAGTTGCCCGACCCGCACGCCGGGTCCAGCACCCTCACGAACGCGAGCCGGTGAATGAACCCCGTGAGCGTCGACTTCAGTTTCTCGCGCGCCGGCCCCGCCTGGAAAATGGCCCGCGAGCCATTGCTTGGGTTGGATGCGCGGCGGCTTTTCAATGCCCGGGCCGGAAGCCTCGTTTCGGCCTCGCCCGAAGCGGCCTTCGCGGCGAAATACTCGGCGTGCAGCGCGCGGGCTTTCTCCTGAACACTGGCCCACTCGCGGCGAAGCGGGCGCATGAGCACCGGCTCGATCACGTCGCGAATGTCCTTAGGGCTGGTGTAGTGCAGCCCCAGTTGCGAACGCTGGGCCGGGTCGATGCAGCGTTCAAAGAGGGTGCCGAAGATGGCGGGTTCGATCTGCTCCCACGGTTCGTTCGCCGCGGCGGCCAAGCGCTTCATTTCGTCTTTCGAGAGCGCAAGCACTTCGTGATCCTCGAAGAGACCGCCGTCGAAATGTTCGATATCCTCGCCCCAGAAGTCGCCCCCCTTCGCCATGACCGCAAAGAGTTCCTCGGCGTTGCGCGCGAAGCGTTCGCCGTCGCCCTGCGCCTTGTCGATCACGCTGGTGAACAGACCTTTCGGCAACAGGCCGATGTTCTGAGCGAAACAGCAGAAGACCAGTTTGATGAGAAAGTGCGCCGTTTTTTCCGGGCCGCAGCGTACACGCAGGCTGTCGGCGATCTGGCCGAAATGCCCCACCGCCCCCTCGGTGAGCGCGGCGATGGTGACGTCGGGACGCCAGCGATCGGGTTCCGCGAACACCCATCGCAGCCTCTGCAGAACCTCAGGCTTGACCAGGTCTTCGAGGGTGATGACGTTCGCCTTCGTGGCGTATCCGGGGAACTTGGGATAGATGATGAAACGATCGAAGTCGCAGATGACCAGCAGCGGCGGGTTGTCGAGCGCCTCGTGGTACGAGAGCAACTGGTCGTAGGCGGCGTCGAGGTCCTTGTGCTTCTTGCCCTTGTACTCCCAGGCGAAGAACCCCTTCTTCCACACGTCGGCGTATCCGAGGCCGCCGCCCCGCTTGCGAAGACCGCGATCGAAGGTGAAGCGCGAGCCGTCGGGGTCGCTCTCGGCCGGCTTCGGGTGGCCGAGCAGGTCGCACAGATCGTTGAAGTGGGAGACGTACGCCTGCCGCTCGCGCAGGTTGCTGTGCGTCCACTTGGCGATGAACTCTTCCGGCGTCATCGTGATCCCGCCCCCGCGAGATGATCCGCGCACCATTATCCCCGCGGCGCGCCGGCGCGCCACCGGCACGCGCGTTCACCCCGCGCGCGGGCAGGATCGACACCAATCCCCCCCGTGAAGCGGCGGGGGCGGGGGCGCCGCTACTTCGCCTTTGCTTCCTTCTCTTCCTTGTTCGCCGGGTCCGGATTCTTGGGCGGCGCGGTCGGCTTCGGCGCGTCGATCGCCGCGAGAATCTCCTCGACCATCTCGTGATGCCAGGCGGGGGCGCGAACCACGAGCGCGTTCTGGGCTTCGTCGACGGTGACGTCGACGCGCTGGTCACTGAGGTCCGTCGGGTTTTCCCGGTCGAGCAGCGCGCGCAATGGGGGATACAACTCGCCGGCCTTGCGGTGGCGCGCGTGGTACACGCGCGTCACTTTCTTGACGGTGGGCGGCTGCCGGCCCGCTTCGTCGCCCTTGGCGTCGAGGCTTTCCACCAACGCCTTCACCTTGTTGAAAGCCTCTTCCGTGGATTGAATGACCACGAGATTGAGCCGCTGATCGATCTGGAAGTCGATCATGTCGTCATCGGCCACGTACTGGCCGGCGGTGAAAACCCGACGCCACCGCTCGAATCGCTCCAGCGCCGGCGCCAGTTCCTCGACGGGCCGGTTCGTCACCTTGATGGTGCGAACGGTCCGTTCCGGCTGCCGGTCAATGAGTCGGATGATCGACGCCATGCGTTTGATGTTGTTCGCGTAGTCTGAGATGAGGATCGCGTTCACGCCCGTGATGGGCTGGGCGAAGCCGTCGGGCCGGGAGAGCAGGTTGGTGATGGCCCGGAAAACGAGGTTGGGATCGGCGCACTTGACGTGCAACACCATGGTGACGAACTCAACGTTGTCCGGGATGATGTTCACGTCGTCGCCAAAGTACACGGTGGTGGCGCCTCCCTTCAGTTCGGCCGATGCAACCAGTTCGTAAAGTTCCAAATCGCCTGCGACCTTGCCGCCCACGATCTTTTCCAAACCGAGGTTGTTCTGGCGCAGCACCCCTACAAGCAGGCTCTTCATCGCCGAACGCGGCGCCCAGAAGCCCCCGAGATCGCCCGACCCGTCCTGCGACATCACCCCCGGCTTCGCGTCGCCGATGATGACGACTTTGCGCGCAGTGAGATTTTTCGGGTCGTACGTCAGTTTGATCTCCAGGACGCGCGCCATCGCGCGGACGAAGTCCTCCAGCGAGACGCCTTGGTGCGTCACGAGTGGAGAGAGGTCATAGAGATCCCCCTGCTTGCTCCGGAAGAGGTCTTGCCCGTCGTCGCCCGTCGGCCGCGTGAGCGTCGGCCGCGGGGGCGGCACAGGAACGAAGCGGCCTTCTTCTCCCGCCGTCTTCTTGCTTTCCTCGCCCACGTTTGGCTGCTGATCGCCTTCCTGGGCGAACGCGTTCACCGCCACGCCGGCCACGGCGCAGGTCGCGAGAAGGAAGCAAACCACGACGCGATTCACCAAAGTGCTCATATCCGTGTCCTCCCGATTCGCTTTTCGCCGAGGGGATGGCTTCGTTCTCGGTGCGATGCCCGACATTCCGCGGGCCATCTCGCGCCAGCGGTCCGCGACCGCCGCGCCGCGCCGGCCGGCCGCCTACTGCGCCGTCCAGGTGAAAGCCCCGGTCTTGGTGGCGGTGCCGCCCGGCGTGGTGACGGAAACATCCACCACGACCGGATTGGGGCTGATGATGGGAATCGGCGGGTTCGACGGCAGCGGCGGCGTGACCGTGATGGCCACGGCCGTGATATTCGTGATGGTGGCCGTCTGCGCGCCGAACTTCACCGTCGTCGCGCCGGCGGCGGTGTCGAACCCCGTGCCCGCGATGATCACCGTGCTCGTCACCTGCCCCGTCCCGCCCAGCC
>JACQVU010000088.1 GCA_016209585.1 Planctomycetota bacterium | reverse complement strand
GTTTGGCTGCGGCCGAAGCCGCGCTGTGTCCCATGCGATGAATGTTGACAACTTTTTTTGTCGCTATTGCACATCGGCCAGTCCCGCACTGGATTCGTGGAGCAAGCAGAGGAACCGGGAGCGTGAGCGACCGGCCCGCCGGGCAAGCCGAAAACCACTTACCTTATTAACATCATACATCTGACACAGTAAAAGTCAAATAGATTTTTGTCTGTTTTTACATCGTCGGAGGCAGCGGCGGCGATCCCGACCCCCGATCCCCGACCCCTGATCCCCGACCACCGATCCCCGAAGCGTCATCACGTCGCCGCCGGGGGCGATTCCCCCGGCCGCCCACCACTCCCCCGCGAGCGCCGCGCGAACCAGATGATGAACACCAGCAGCGCCGCCAGCAACGTCCCGGCGGCGAAAAGCGCCAGCGTCTCACCGCGCGCGGCTGGTGTACGTGGCGGACGCGAGCGTGGTCCGTCTGGGCGATCGGGGGTGGCCGGCGGCGCGGAGTCACCCGCGATCGGCGTCGGGGTGGTCGCGTTCGTGGAACCAGGCGATAGGGGCGCCGTGGGTTGCGTCGCGGTGTTGTCCTCACCCGATGCGAGCGAGGGCGGGGGGAGTGCCACGACGCCCGGCTCCGCGCCTACCGAGGCCTGCGCGGTTCCTCCACTCTCCGGGCTTTCACGCAGGCTGGCCCACAACGCTTCTACCTCCAGAAGAGAGGAAAGCAGCCCTTCGATGTACCCACGCGCGTCCGGCTCCACGTTGTCGGAAAGCACTTGGCGCAAGACCTCGATCGCCCCCTGGTTGCTTCCGGTAATCTTGATAAGAAGATAATACTCCATGCCGGTTGTGCCTGACAGACTTCCAGGCTCCCCATAGGTTTTCAACTCCTCGATAATCGCAGGGATAGCCGGCTTGCCCATGACGAGAAGAGCGCCGACCGCCGGATAGTGTTCTCCGTCCCTGTAGTTATCGGAATTGTGACTAAATAGATTAACCCCCGGTCCCGGCACGTCCATGTGCTTCGCCAGCACCGGCACCATTCCAAGGAGCCGGCGCTCGGCGCAAATCTTGGCGACGTAGGATACCGCGCGTCGGTGGGACAACGATTCTTCCATCCGAATGTCGTATGTGGTCCAATCCCCGACTCCCGACAGATAGCGCACGTATTCCCCCTGGCGCACCAAAATCTCTGAAAGGGCTTCCTCGTCGATCGTCGGGAGAGCGCGGATCGCCTCGTAGGCATCTTGTTGCGCCCACTCCTGGGGCGCCTCGAGTAGTTCGTACAGTACCTTGGTGCTGGCGGGAGTCGCCCCGGTGGGATTCTCCTGCCCTTCTGCTCCCGCGACGAACCAGATCGGGCACCACCAAGCGAACAACAAGGTGGCGGCGCGACAGAGCCGCGCCCACGATGGACAGGACGAAACGTCGCGACGGCGTTCGGCCCGTGCCAGTTGCAACCCTGCGCGCGACAGCGAGACAGCGCCGCTCATTTAGCGGACCTCCGCGGGCACGTCCACAACTTGCGTTTCATCGACACCGAACACGCGCACCTTGTATCCGCCTCCTGGGGCAAGCCCGGCCGGGACGGCCATGACTACCTGCAAGGTGTCGTCGCCCGCGCTCGCCGTCGACGACTTCGCATCAATCGGCGTGCCTTCGGGCGGTGCGCCGCCCTCAACCTGCCCCGGAGGATCGCCGCCGCTGGAAGGCAGCCCGGACGGTTGCCCCGCGCTTCCCGTCTGCCCCGGCGCGTTGCCGCTGTTGCCCGGACTGTTCGGATACTGCGGCGACTCGCCCGGAGACTCCGGCCGCCCGGGCGCCTCGCCGCCGTTGCCGGGATTGAGCGCGGCGGAGCGCTGCGACATTACAGAACTCACGCCAAGCCGCGAAGACGCAAAGACATTTGCGTTTTCAGAATCGGCGATCACGGACCGCTGCGACGCCCTCACGGGCGCACTACCAGCCCCGCGCGCCAGCGTCGAGACCTGGCCGCCGCGCGGGGCGAGGTCCTCGAAGATGGCTTCCAGATTGATCATCTCGCCAGTATACACCACGGTCGTCACCAGGATGTAGTCCGGGAAAGCCCTGCTCGAATCCCCGTGGTCAAACCCGTCGTCAGCCGTCACCTGGATGGGAACAGCGGGCGGCACCGTCCACACCGTCGCGTCCACGAACGGATCGTTGCCGCCGTAGTCGAACGAGCCATCCTTATCATGATACACCCGAATCGTGTAGACGGGGCGGCGGTGAGGGCGGGGATGAAGGCGCTGGCGGGGGCGATGTCGATGACGATGGCGGGGGCGATCTCCCCGAGCGCCCACGACCCCGGCGCCGCGCGAACCAGATGATGAACACCAGCAGCGTCGCCAGCAACACGCCGGGGGCGAGAAACGCGACTCGATGAACGAAACCCCTTGCCGACCGCGCGGCCGGCGGCGTCGCGGTCGGCCTTGCTGCCGCGGGCGAGTCGCGCGGCGCGGGGCGAGCCGTCATGCCGGGGTGGGGCGTGGTAGCGTCACCGCCACATGGACTTGTCGAAAACGGGTTTTCGGACGGCGCGGGTGGCGCAATCTCGGGGGAGTGCGGGGCACCCCCCTGATCGAGGGTTCCGTGCTCAAGATCCCCCTGCCGGATCGGGGAGACTTCCCCTGTCTCCCCGCCCGCGCCGAGCGTGTCGGCTTCGTTCTGTTGCCGCTCGCGAAGGAACTGCTGAAGGTAGGCGATGCACTCGTTAATCGCCTCTACCTCGGTCGGGTCACTTACGGTCGCATGGATCTCCTGCATCTTCCGAATAGCCGCATCCTCGCCACAGATCTCGGACATGACGTACGCGCAGTGCCATGGTGGCATGAACTTCTCCTCCTTGCGCGAAAGGTGGCAACTCTCGCGTAACCCATCGATGATGGCGGGAATTGCCGGGGCGCCGATGTCGATGAGAGCGCCGACTGCGGGGTAGCCTAGGCGGGGGATATGTTCCCACATATTGAAAACCACGCCGCGCCCCCCGAAGGGTGGAGGGATTCTGGTGAAACACGCCATTTTCACCAGCGCCGGCGCCGTTCCCGCCAACCCCCGCTGACCGCAGATTTCCGCGACATCGACGACCGCCTTCCGGTTGGTGACATCCCGCGCCTGCCGGGTGAGAATGGCCGCAAGGGCCGCTTCGTCGACCACCGGAGCAGCGAGAATCGCCTCGTATGCTTCGCGCTGCTGTTCGCCGTTCTCCTTCTCCAGCCGCGCGTACCAGTCCACCGGAGGATTTTCCTTCGCCTCGGCCTCCTGTTGAGCGACGGTGTCCCGAACAAACCAGGCGGGGGCGAGGATCAGGAGAACCCACGCCGCCTGGAGGACGCGCCAAATGGTGGCGGAGCAGACTCCGCTCGCAGAGGCGAGCGCGCGAGGGGCGAAGAGGCCGCCTGACGGGAACATCGGAACCTGGCTCACTCCTTCACTTCAGCCGGAAGGTCGACGTGCTGCGTCGGGTCAACGCCGGTCACGCGAAGCACGTACCCGGCTCCCGTGGGGAACGCGGCGGGCACGGCAATCTTGACATCAAGTTTCGTGTCATCAGAGGATGTGACCGTGGTTGCGGGGGCCATCGCGCCGTCCGTGCCTACCAAGGCCACCGTGGTGCCCGGGAAGAGGTTGCGACCCTGCAGTGTGAAGTTGTTCGGCGCCTTGGCTTTCGACAACGCTACTTTCTGGGGGGCGGTGATGATCGGCGGGCCTAGATCGGTCGCCATGGAAATCCAGCGGTCGATGTGGACCTCGTTGTCGTTCGCGCCGTCGTTCGGCTTGTCGCCATCCTTGAGCGGAACAAGGCTCATCACCGCGGGGCCGTTTCCAGCGCCCGGCTCCGCTTGAACACGCAGCGTCACCGACCAGAGGAGAACGGCCGAGCACCGTTCCCGTATAGGTGTCTTGTCTTCCGTCTGCGTGAACTCCACGTGTTCGCTGAAGTTCGCGCGCGTCGAGAGGGAGGTCACCGGAAAGGGCAACGCGCCACTAGGATAGTACCTTCCTGGCGCATCCAGGTCGACAATCAGCAGTTTGCCGCTCCCAGGATCCTTGTCGGGGTTGTTGTCCTGAAGACGGAGAAGGGCCCCAGCTCCGAGAATGGAATCGTCGACCGCGTCGTCAGGCGGGAAGCCGTCGGGGGCGGAGTATTTCACTTTGCTGACCGGCACGCCCGTGGCTGAGGGGCGGGCGGTGACCGTGACCGGCCGCGAGAGGCATGTGACAAGACGCTCGGGCGCGAGTTTAGTGAACAACGTGTTACTCGCGGCGAGATCGGTGGCGCGGGCGATGTCGACCGTGAACGTGCCCGACCACTCGCATTGCTGGTCGATGGTCTCCGACTCCGGGTCTTCAGGATCAATGAGATAGGTGTAGGTCGCTCCGCCGATGAAG
>JACQVU010000086.1 GCA_016209585.1 Planctomycetota bacterium | reverse complement strand
GATGACACAGAGAAGCGCAGATTCCGAAGGGAAGGCCAACCCGGAAGGGTTGTCGTGTCGTACCCCAGCCTTCATCCGTCGAGCCTTGACCTTCCTTCAGCCCTGTCTTCCGACCATTTCTGCGTTCATCCGCGTCATCTGCGGATGAGTCTCCAGAGGATGTGAACGGTTACTCGCGGGGGGCGGGTTCGAGTTCGGCGGGGGCTTTCTCCGTGACAAGGGCCAACGAACAGAATCCCGCCCTTGGCGCGGCGCCCCTTCGCGAGTTCGGACACGCGCCAGCGAGTCAGCGGGACTCTCTCCATTGACCCAGGCGCCGGCGGAAGGTGAGAATTGGGGCGTTCGCCCGCGGCGCGAATCGAGCGGCGCGGTTTCTCATCAGGAAACTCGGCCATGCCTGTCCCACGCATGTTGCGCGTTCTGCCACCGGCGGCGGCCTTTCTGCTCGCGGCCTGCTCTGACAGCACGCCAACCACCATGCCGGGCGCGGCGGGGGCAGTTCCCGCGTCGCCGCTGGTGGCGTCCGTGTCGCCGGCCGAGGGCGCGGCGGCTGGTCAGGCGCTGGTGCTGGTGGGCAGCAACCTGACGGCCGGTTCGGTGGCGGGCGTGAAGGTTGACGGGCAGGTGCTGCCCGTGGCGGCGGCGACCCCCAAGGGAGTGGCGTTCACGGTGCCGTTCGGCATGACGCCCGGCGTCGTCAGTGTCGCCGTCCAGTACGCCGGGGGCGGGGTCTCCAACAGCGTGCAGGCGACGGTGAAGGCCCCGCCGACGCCGACGATGACTCCTGCGGCCTTTTCCCAGGCCGTGGCCGACGGCTTCAGCCAGTTGAGCGCGGGGACCAAGAGCGGCTTCACCGCCCTGGAGAGCGATGGCCTGTTGACGCCGGAGGCGGCGGACCGCTTCCGGGCGTCGCTGGCGGAGTCGGACAAGATTCTGGCCGCGCTGCCGGCGGTGATGGCCGGGCTGTCGCCCCAGGCGCAGGTTTCGTTGCAGCAGTTGTTCGAGAGCGGCGGCCTGCTGGGGGTGATGAAGGCGATGTCCGGCCGGGCGCTGTCGCAGGAGGCGGAGTTGCTCACGCTGGCCGGCGACGGCAAGAGCGACTTCGCGCGCCACCACGGGCTGTTCAAACTGGACCTGCTCAGTTCGCTGATCGCCCGGTTCCTCGACGCCTTGAAAAGCGGCAAGTGGGCCGTCATCTCCGGCGGCTTCACCGCCACGTCGCTGGGCGGCGGGGTGGCCGTGGACATCGACAAGACGATCGCCATGATCCAGGCCGCCGCCACGGTGGTGAAGCGGGTGATCGACATGGCGACGCCCAGCGACCTGTCGAGCGTGAAGTTGACGGGAAAGTTGGAACTGCTGGTGGGCGAGACCGCCCCCGGCACGTTCAAGGGCGCGTTCGCGGCTGAGACGGGGGTGGTGTCGGGCACGCTGGCCACGGTGATCGACGACTTGGCCACGCTGGACGCCGCGCGGTTCGCCGACACGGGCAACTTCGGCGCGCGGGTCTACGGCTCCGACGTGCGCGACTTCGCCAACACCCTCGCCGCCGAGGCCAAGGCCGCGCTGCTGGCGGCCGGCGTGGACGTGAGCGCCGGCGTCACCGACGGCCTCTCGTCCGACTATCGCCCCACGGCCAGCGACGTGACGCTCGACATGAGCGTCTACAAGAGCGACTTCTACGCGCTGGTCGAGCACTTCTACCCCATGTTCCGCGCGGAGGTGCTCAAAGACCTCTTCACCCGCGCCGGGGTGCTGAACATGAGCCGGTTCACCTCCTTCAACGCCGTCAGCATCCAGACGCCGGCGGCGTTGAGTTTCTCGTTCACCGACCTGACCTTCACCGGCCGCGCGGCCGCCAGCACGGTGGTGACGGCGAGCGCCTATCGCTTCACCGACGCCAGCCTCTCTTCGACCACCGGACCTCCCGGAACGACGAACGCCACGGCGGACCGGCCCACCGTGAAGATCACCGCGCCGGCGTCGGGCAGCGCCGACATCACGGCTCCTTCGGGCACGAGCATCACCAAGACCACGTCGGACACCACGAGCATCAGCCTGGACAAGTGGGGCGCCGCCACGGACTACGTCACGCCGCAGAGCAAGTTGGTCTATCGCGTGTACGTCAACGCGGGCGACATCGCCTCTCCCACTTCCATCGCCCCGGTGGCGACCACGGCCGCGGCCGCCAGTTCCTATCTTTTCACCGGCCTGACCGCCGACACCGCCTACACCGTGGCGGTGGTGGCGGTGGACCAGGCGGGCAACGTGGAGAGTTTCACGGCCGGCAACAAGAAGAGCGTGCGAACGGAGATCGACAGCGGGCCGGGGCCGGTCTGGGCCAACGGGCTGAACGGCAACGGCCAGGTGGGCGACGGCACGACCACCCGCCGGACGGTGCCGGTGACGGTTTCCGGCCTTTCGGGCGTGACCGCGGTGGCGGCGGGCGCGGGCTTCACGCTGGCGCTGCAATCCGACGGCGCGGTGTTCGCCTGGGGTTCCAACGCCTACGGTCAGTTGGGCGACGGCACGACCACCGATCGCGCCACGCCGGCCGCCGTGCCGGGGCTGTCCGGCGTGCGGGTCATCGCCGCGGGCGAGCGCCACGCGCTGGCGATCGACGGCGACGGCGCGCTGTACGCCTGGGGCTGGAACAACGCCGGGCAGATCGGCGACGGGACGACGGCCAACCGGCTCTCGCCCTACAAGGTTCCGGGGTTGACGGGGCTGCTCGGCGCGGCGGCGGGGTACGAACATTCGGTGGTCATCACCGGCGACGGCGCACTGCTGGCTTGGGGCGCCAACAAGTTCGGCCGGCTGGGCGACGGCGCCACCGTCGCGCGCGCCGCGCCCACGGCGGTGCCTGGTCTTTCCGGCGTGGCCACGGTCTCCGCCGGCCGCTACCACACCGTGGCGCTGTTGACCGACGGCCGGGTCTTCGCCTGGGGAGGGAACACCTACGGCCAGGTGGGCGACGGCACGACGACGGATCGCTCCTCGCCCACCGCGGTTTCGGGTCTGTCCAACGTGCGTGCCGCGGTGGCCGGCTCCTTCCACACCGCGGCCGTGCGCACCGACGGCACGCTCTACACCTGGGGCAACAACGGCAACGGCCGTTTGGGCGACGGCACGACGGTCAATCGCGCCGCGCCCGCCGCCGTGAGCGGGTTGTCGGGGGTTTCCGTGGCGGCGGCCGGGGCGACCTTCACGACGGTGGTGAAGACCAGCGGCGAGGTCTGGGGCTTCGGCCGCAACCGCGACGGCGAACTGGCCGACGGCTCCACCACCGACCGCACCACGCCGGCGCAGGCGAAGAACCTCAAGGGCGTCCGCCTCATCGCGGCGGGCAACGGCGGCATGCACGCGGTGGCGTTGAAGTGACGTGACGGCGATCAGGTACTCGCTCCATCGCCAACCTCCAGGAGCCGCCCATGCCCGCCATCCATGCCTGGAAAACGTTCGGCTTGCTTCTCGCGGCCCTCGCTCTCAGCGCGTGCGAACAGTCGAGCGAGACGCGCGTCTCCTCGGTGGAGAAAGCCTCGCCAAAGCCCACGCCCGACGTTGCGCCGAAGCCCGCGCCCGATCTTCCGCCGAAACCCGTGGACGCGGCCCCGCCGCCGCCCGCCGGGAAGGCGACGCCCAAGACGGCGGAGGAGGCGCCCAAGGGAGCAGCCGGCGACGCCGTTGGGAAGCCCACCGGCGACGCCGCGCCGGCCGCCGCCACCACCTTGCCAGCGCCCAAGCCCGAATGGGAGGCCGATGAGAAGGCGCTGATCGCGGGCAACACGCGCTTCGCCCTCAACCTCTTCCGCGCGGCGGCGGGCAAGCCCGATCAGAACGCCTTCCTCTCGCCCCTCAGCGTGACCACGGCGCTGGGCATGGTGGCGGCTGGGGCGCGCGGCGACACGCTGGCCGAGATGCAGGCCGCGCTGGGCTTTCCAACCAGTGGCGACGCCGCCCATCGCGCGCTGCACCACCTCCAATACCAACTCCAGAAGAACGCCGGCCCGGCGTACGACCTGACCATCGCCAACCGCCTCTGGCCGGCGAAGGGGTTCGATGTTCTCCCCACGTTTCTCAAGGTCACGGCGGAGCACTACGGCGCGGACGCGGAGGTGATCGACGTCGCGGCGCCCGACCGCGCCGCCGACGCGGTGAACGGCTGGTGCAAGGAGAGGACGCGCGGCCTGATCCCGCGGATCATCGAGGCATCGGACGTCTCGCCCGACCTCCGGCTGTGCCTCACCAACGCCGTCTATTTCAAAGGCAAGTGGAAAGACGAGTTTTCCAAGAAGGCCACGCGTGTCGAACGATTCCGCCTGCCCGGGGGCAAGACCATCGACGCCAGGCTCATGCGGCGAAGCGGGCGGTACGCCTACCAGGAGGCGGAGTGCGTGCAAGTGATCTCGCTGCCCTACAAGGGCGACGCCATCTCAATGGTGATCCTCCTTCCGCGCGCCATCGACGGGCTGGCCGCGCTGGAAGGCTCGCTCACGCCGGAACGGCTGGCCGCGTTCGTCTCCGGTCTCGGCTCACGGGAAGTGAACGTGACCATGCCGAGTTTCAAAATGGACTGGTCCGGCGACCTCGTGCAAGTCCTCTCTTCGCTGGGCATGCGACGCGCGTTTGACGGTGGGAAGGCGGACCTGGGTGGCATCGCGCCGGTTTCGCCCGACCGCAACCTCTTCGTCGGTTTCGTCAAGCACGGGGCGTTCGTGAAGGTCGATGAAGAAGGCGCCGAGGCGGCGGCCGTGACGGCCGTCGGCGTGGACGGGAGCAGCGCCCCGCCGCCGCCGGTGGAGTTCCGGGCGGACCATCCCTTCCTTTTCCTGCTGCGCGACAACCGCACGGGGTGCCTTCTCTTCATCGGGCGGGTGGTGGAGCCGGCCGCGCCGTGACCGCTGGGTGGCGCGAAGCGCCTTGGAACGTGGGGGCTTGCCGTTGCGCTTCCGTGAGAAAGCCATTTCCGTCAAATGCCGAACGCGGCGAAACGTCGCAGCCGCCGGCGATCCCCCACGGCGGGAGGGCGGCTACGGTCCGGGACCGAGCGGCAGCGTCGTCACGGGGTCGCCGTCCACCGAGATCAGCGCCGACTCGCCCGTGAGGCGCGCCCGCCAATCGCGCGCCGCCTCCTCGCCCGGCGCCAGCAGCACCACCGCGCGGTGGGGGAGCGGCGCGGCGACCTTGAAGATCAGCGCCGGCGCGGGCAGCAGCCCGTCCGGGGCATCAAACGTGCCGTACCATCCCTCGTATCGCGGCTCATGGCGGGCGCGGGCCTGCGCCTCATTGAGCGCGCGGCCGGTCACCACTTCCCCCAAGCCCGCGCCGTCGGCCACGACCCGCAGCAGCGGCCGACCGGGGGGCGCGTCGTGGACGATGAAGGCGCCCTCTTCCGCCTCCACGCGCGCCCACGGCGCGAACTGAAACTTCACGCGAACCTCAGCCGCCGGCCGGCCGCCCTTCGGCGCGGCTTCGCCCCCCGGCGGGTCCAGCCGGTCGATGATGGCCCAGACGCGCCCCGCCACCAGCGCCACCCGGCGCGTGTGGCGTAACGCTCGCGGTCCGGACAGATTGATCCAGGCCTCGACCTCCAGCGTCGCGGGCGCGTCGGCGAGCCGGTTCACCCTTTCCACGCGCGGGCCGGGCGCCGCCGGTGTCCGCCGGATGACCCCCGGCGCCAGCCGGCTGAAACGCGCCGCCTCCGCCCGCTGCCCGAAGCCGTCGGCGGAGAGCGTGTTCATGCCGCGCGGGTCGCCGCGGCGGTCGCGGTCGCCGTAGCCCGTGTGGTGCGGCGAATGATAGGGCGGGGCGCCCACCCCGCCGATGACCCACCGGCCACCCACCGCCACGTAGACGGCGCAGGCGTCGTGTTGCGCGCGGTATCCACCCGCGCGGGAGCGGAAGAGCAGCATGTCGCCGGCCGCCACGTCGCCGGCCCGCAGGGCGAACAGCCCGGCGCGCGCGCGCGCGCCGATCTCCGGCCACGTTCTCGCCGGCGGCGGCGTCGCCAGCAGATCGTCGCACCCGTAGCGACGAAACGTCTCCTCGATCTCCGCGACCGCCAGCGGCTGAGAGCAGTTGATGGGCGGCGTGACTCCGCCGGCCGACACGCCCCGTGTGAACGCCAGCAGCGCGGCCGCCTGCCGCCGGCAGCGCCCGGCGAGGTGGACGTCTTCGCAGAAGCGCGCCGTGGCCAGAAGCGAGGCCGCCTGCCACGGGAAGTAATGCGGATAGAGTTCGACCGGCGGCCCTTCGCGCAGCCAGAGGCCGCGGCGCGCCGGCAGGTTGAGGAGGCGAAGGGCGGTGGTCTCGAGGTCCGCCGCGAGCGTCGGGCTGTCGGCCGTCAACGCCGCCTCTTGCGGGTCACGCGGCGCCTCGACGAGCAGCGCGGTGAGGGTCTCCTCGGCGCGGGCGCGCCAAACGTCAGCCTCTTTGAAGTCGGCGAGCGCGGCGCAGGCCGCGAGTTGGTCCGCCGCCAGGAGCCAGAGGTGGTTGGTGGGCGGCGTCACGCTCATCTGGTCGTGGCGGTGGCGCATGATGGCGAGCAGGTGGTCGCGCGTCTGATGCTGGAGCGCCGGCGTCAGCAGGCGCGCCGCGAGCGGCCACCGCAAGAGGCCGACGAGCGCCGCCAACCGCTCCCCGACGCCGGAGGGGTCCCATGCCAAGCCGCGCCACGGCGTCGGCCCGCGCCGCTCGTCGAAGATGGCGTTGTCCGGCACGTTGGCGGCGTCTTCCGGGCGCACCGTGGCGAAGAAGTTCGCCAGCCACTCGCGCAGGGCGTAAAGATGCGCGGCGCGTTCGGCGTCCGCTTCGACGTCCGCGCGGCCCGGCGACCCCATGGCCGCCACCGCCAGGTGCCAGCCGATGAACGGCAGCGCGTGGGCCAGGTTCCAGCCGTCGCGGAACGCGGGGCCGGTGTATTGCCGAAGGTCCGCCCCGTACCAGGGCGGGAACCCCCCGGGCGGGAGACGCATGGTAGAGCCATCGGACCAGAGGATGGCTCGCTCGGCCAGCCACCGCCGGGCGGCGGCGGGGTCGCCGGAAGGAATGGGGAAGCGGGCGGCCAGGAAGGGGTCAGCCGACACCCGATCGCGAATGGCCGCCAGCGAGGGGATCAAACCGCCGGGCGCGGCACTCTCTCGCGCCAGGGCGGCACGGTAGCGTTCCGGCGCGAAGTGCGTGCGCGTGCGCCACGCCACCAGATCGCCGCGAAACGCCACCAGCAGCACGGCGACCAGCGCGAGCGCGCCCGCCGCCACCATTCGGCGCGGCCGGGCCGCCATGAACGCGAGCGCGCCGGGCGCCAGGAGAGCCAGCAGCGCCAGGTGAAATGGGTCGCGCGCGATCAGCGCCAGCGCCAGCCGCGCGGGCGCGGCCGCGACTCGGGCCGGCAGCGACGCCTGCTGCCGCAGCGCGAAAACCAGGGCGTCGGCCAGAAGGAGCGCGAGAGCCGCCAGCGCCAACCACCGCGCGGCTGACCGCGCGCTGCGCCACCGGGCCGAACCAGGGCGGGGAACGTCAGCGAACGTAACGGTTCACCTCCTCCAAAGACTCATCCGCAACTGAGCAAGGGACGAGGGGTCGGGCGGAGTACCGCGGTCACATTCGTCCCATTGGTCCCACGGGCGCCCCCCGCCCGATCTGGCAACCCGCGCCCCGGATGGCCAGGTGAACTTTTTTTGTCGTTCTTGCACATGCCACCACTCTCCGCGTTCCTCTGCCTCCTCTGCACTACTACTCCCGAAAATCGTCGCGGGCCGCGCGGAAGTTCGCGGGATGAACCACGGAGACACGGAGACACGGAGGTTTCACGGAGAAGACAATTCCCGATCCTTTTCTCCGTGCGCCCTCCGTGCCTCCGTGT
>JACQVU010000085.1 GCA_016209585.1 Planctomycetota bacterium | reverse complement strand
CATCAGGATCAGGTCCGGCTTGTCGGCCTTGGCCATTTCAACGGCCGTCCGGCCATCCACGGCGATGAGAACCTTGTAGTCCCGACGCATCAGCCTCCGGGAGAGCATGTCCCGGTTCATCTCATCGTCTTCCACGAGCAGGATCGTGGTCATAGGGCGCCAGCGCTCCAACGCTTCCAGGCGGCCGGAAAGTCGCGCGCGAACCGGCTCGCGACGATATGGGGCCGCGCGAGTGAAGGGGCGGCGCGGGCTGCGCACGCCCCTTCCCGAACTCCGTAGCCCAAGATAGTAAGGTAGGCGGCCCTCTGTTGCAGTCAAGGCAAATCGTGATGACGTGACCCGCTCGTAGTGTTGCTACTTCGATACCCGCGAGGACGTTCGGTTCCGGATCGAGAATACTCGATCTCTCTCCCCACCCCCGTCGGCCTCCGCATCTACGCATCGGCAATCTTCTCTGGTGTTCATTTCGGTCGAAGGCCCTCCTCCTCGCGGCCGGAGGCGGGGCGCCGCGCCGGGGGATCGCCCGGCCGCGCTTGCATCGGGTGGAATTCGGGCGGCTCGCCGGCGCGGCACTCCACGTGGCCGAGCCAGCGGCGGTCGTCGCGCGCCGGGAAGTCGCGGCGGAAATGCGCCCCGCGCGACTCCTTGCGGAAGAGCGCGCTTTCCGCCATGAGGCGGCAGGTGGTGAGCATGTTCTGGAGGGTGAAGCCGTCGGGCGAGGTCGATTCCTGGGTGAGCAGGTAACTGCCCCAGAAGTCCATGTCCTCCACGGCGCGCTGGAGGGTGAGGCCCTCGCGCTCCAGCCCGACGGCGCGCCACATCAGCGCGCGGAGCGAGCCGGCCATGTCGTCGATGTTGATGTAGGCCGGGGGACGCGCTGGGTCCGACGACGCCAGCCGCGCGGGCCGGGCGGGGCCGGCGGGGACGTTCTCGCGTATCTGCGCCGCGCAGATCTCTCCGAACACCAACCCCTCCAGCAGCGAGTTGCTGGCGAGCCGGTTGGCCCCGTGGAGGCCGGTGGAGGCAACCTCGCCGGCCACGTAGAGGCCGGGCACGGTGGATCGGCCCTGGAGGTCGGACTTCACCCCCCCGATCATGTAGTGGGCGCTGGGGCGCACCGGGATGAGGTCGCGGGCGATGTCCAGGCCGAACGCGGCGCACTCCCGCTTGATGAAGGGGAACCGCTCCTCCACCAGGGGGCGGGGCAGGTGGCGCAGGTCGAGGAAGACGCAGGTGTCGCCCGAGGCCGCCAGTTCCCGCACGATGGCCAGCGCCACCACGTCGCGCGGCGCGAGTTCCGCGTCGGGGTGGTGGCCGGGCATGAACCGCTCGCCCCGCCGGTTCACCAGGTAGGCGCCCTCGCCCCGCACCGCCTCGGATATCAGCACGCGCGACGAACCAGCCACGTACAGCGTGGTGGGATGGAACTGCATGAACTCCATCCCCTGCATCGCCGCGCCCGCCCGGTAGCAGAAGGCGTGGCCGTCGCCGGTGGCCTCCGGCGGGTTGGTGCTTTCGCGGTAGAGCCGGCCGGCGCCGCCCGTGGCGCAGATCACCGCCCGCGCCCAGATGATGCGCCGCGCCCCGCCGCGATCCGCCACCAGCGCGCCGCACGCCGCCCCGGAGTCGGGCTGCGTCAAAAGGTCGATGACGAAGGTGTTCTCGTGGAACTTGACGCGGCGCTCGCCCCGCGCGCGGGCCGCCAGAGCGCGCGAAATCTCCCGCCCCGTCGAGTCCCCCCCGGCGTGGAGAATGCGCCGGTGGGAGTGCCCCCCCTCCAGCGTCAACACCGGCTGGCTCCCGGCGGTGTCGAACCGGGCGCCCCAACTCATCAATTGGCGCAGACAGGCCGGACCGCGCTCCACCACCAGCCGCACGGCGGCCTCGTCGCAGATGCCGCCTCCGGCGCGCAGCGTGTCCTGGGCGTGGGCGTCGACGGTGTCGTCTTCCTCCATCACCCCCGCCACTCCGCCCTGGGCGTAGCGGGTGTTCGTCTCTTCCAGCGGACTCTTGCACAGCACCACCACGTCGCGGTGCGCCGCGAGTTCGATGGCCGCCGTCAGCCCGGCCACCCCCGAACCGATCACGGCCACGTCCGCGCATTCGTGCGGCAGGTCGTCGCTCTGGAACCGGGTCAGATACCGCCGCGGGAGGCGCATAGTGTATCGGGAATGGCGGCCACCCCCGCGCCCGGCGCCCCATCAACCACCCTCAGCCGGCGGGGCGATATCGCCGGCCGCCTTCCTCTCTTTCAACTGCTTGCGCCGGGAGTTGAGGAGAATGGTGGTGAAGACGCCGCCGAGCACGAACGGCGCGCCCAGCATGGTCAGAATGCTGTAGTAGTAGCCCCGCGCCGGGTTGCCCCCGGAGTCGTTGTTGTTGAGCGCCTCCTTGCAATTCGGGCAGGCGCCCACGACGCTGGCCGGAACAACGCACGCCGCCAGGGCCAACAGCGAAACCGCGAAAACCTTCATGATCCGCCGACGCATGCCAGTTCTCCGGGGCCAGACCATCGGCCACGCCACCAGCCTACCGCGCTCGACCGATTGTGCCAACCGGAAACGCGCTGGTCGCCGAAGGGAAGTAGAACCACGAATGGACACGAAGAGACGCGAATACTGATGTTCACTCGTGGTTCTGTGTGTGGGCCTCGTCGGCCGTCTCGATCACTTTCTCTGTCAGTACCCGCATGTCATCTTCCTCCGCGGCCTCCGCGCCTCTGCGGTGAGAAAGGCGCGCTATCCCCGCGCGACCTCCCCAAGGGCGGGGGCGCGGCGCATGGCGCGGAGGGCCTCGACCACCAGCAGCGCCGCCAGCGCCGCCAGCACGACGCAGACGACGCCGTTGATCTTCATCACCGGCGTCAGCCCGGCCGGCGCGTTGAAAATGGCCCACGCCTGCGCGCCGAGCGACCAGAGCGTGATCGCCATGACGAAGATCATCGGCCCCAGCGTGAACCAGAAAGGTTTGCCGCTCTTCTTGAGCCACACCGTGACGCCCAGCAGCGTGAGCGCCGCGAGCAACTGGTTCGACGTGCCGAACAGCGTCCAGTAGTCCTTCCAGGCGTCGGCCTTGCCGCTGCTCACCACCAGGAGCAGCGGAACGCCAGCCGTCAGCGCCGTGGCGGCCACAGCCCCGACCCTCCCCGCGGCGCCGAAGAGTTCCTGAAGGATGTAGCGGCCCAGGCGCGTGGCCACGTCGAGGGTGTCGAAGACGAACGTCGAGAAGGCCATGGCCCCGAAGACCGTGGCGAAGCGCTCGTGCTCCCCGCCGATGATGACCGCGAGAAACTTGCCGATCCCATTGCCGTACAGTTTGCCGATGTCCTTCCCCTTGGCTTCGTCGGGCGACAGGATCAGCACGGTGGCCAGGGCGATCACGGCCACGAACCCCTCCAGCAGCATCGCGCCGTAGCCGATGGGGTGGCAGTGGGTCTCCCGATCCACCTGCTTCGAGGTGGTGCCGGAGCAGACCAGCCCGTGGAACCCGGAGCATGCGCCGCACGCGATGGTCACGAACAGGAAGGGGAAGAGCACCTCTTTCCAGTCCCCGCTCGCCCCCACGAACCCCGTGAACGCCGGCTGCTTCACCTCGTACCCGCCGAACAGAATGCCCACCGTCCCCACGCCCAGCGCCAGGTAGAGCACGAACCCCCCCAGGTACCCCCGCGGCTGCAGCAGCAGCCACATGGGCAGCAGCGAAGCGACGAAGCAATAGGCCAGAATGAGGACGCCCCAGGACGCCAGGGCGTCGAACGCGGGGCCGAAGACCAGCGCCGTCGACACCTCCGTGCCCAGCCAGACCACGCCCAGCGTGGCGGGAACGAACAGGACCGTCACCAGCCAGAGCGGGGGTTTTAACCACTTCTGCGCGAGGCCCATGACCAGGGCGAGGCCGAGGTACATGGTGGCGGCCGCCGCCACGGCGCCCCCGGCGTTGAAGGGGGTTTCTCCCACGCCTTCCAGCGTCGCGCCGACGAACGTCTTCGCGGTCACGCTGGTGAACGCGACGATCACGTAGATCAGCGCGATCCAGATGAAGGCCATGATCGCCAGCCAGGCGCGGGGGCCGAGATTGGCGCGCACGATCTGGGCGACACTGCCCGCCCCGTGCCGCACCGAGGCGAAGAGCGCCGTGAAGTCGTGCACCGCGCCGATGAAGATCGTGCCCAGACAGATCCACAGAAGGCACGGCAACCAGCCGAAGGCCAGGCAGGCGGCGATCGGCCCCACGATTGGCCCCGCCGCGGCGATGGCTGAGAAGTGCTGGCTGAGCAGGTAGAACGGCCGGGTGGGAATGTAGTCTTCGCCGTCGCTTTTCTCGTGCGCCGGCGTCACCCGTCCCGGGTCCAGCCCCAGTTGACGGGCCACCAACCGCCCGTACCCCAGGTACCCGACGACGAGCGCGGCGATCACGATCACGGCGAGAAGCGGTAGGCTCATGGGGAATGACGAAGGATGAAGGATGAAAGGCCCCGGCGGCGAGACGCTTCCGCAGCGGCCGTCAGGCGGGCGTCGGCGCGCGGCGGGCGATGAACCCGGCGATGAGGCGGGCCGTCTCCTCCGGCTCTTCGGCGAAGAAGACGTGGCCCGTGCGCGGCAGCGTCACCAACTCCGCGCCCGGCACATTCTGCGCGATCAGCCGGCTGTTGGCGATGGGCACCAGGCGATCCACCTCGCCCGTGAGCACCAGCACGGGCACGCCCGCCAGGCGCGACAGCCGCTCGAAGGCTGACCACCGCGCCACGCCGGCCAGGCGGGCGAACACCTCTTCCCGGGCGTGGGGCCAGGTCCAGCGCAGGCCGCAGTAGAAGCGGGCGCGCTCCGGCCGCAGGCGCGGGGTGTCGGGATGGGCGATGTTCCGAAGCGTGCGCGCGTCCTCCGCCTCGCGCGGGAGCGGCGTGGGGTCGGTGAAGGGCGCCAGGGTTTCCGGGTCGGGTTTCGTCGCCCGCGGGTCCGCGAGGCTGAAGGGCGCGGCGCAGCCGAGCGTGAGGGAGAGCAGCCGTTCGGGCCAGGTGACGGCGAACTCCAGCGCGATCATGGCGCCCAGCGAGAAGCCGGCGACGTGCGCTCGTTGAAGCGAAAGGCCGTCGAGCAAGGCGCGCAGGTCGCTCGCGAACCGCGCCGGGGCGCGCTCGCCGTCGTCGGGCTGGGGTTTCGTCCGGCCGCTGCCGCGGTTGTCGGGGCGGATGACGCGCCACCCCGGCTCCAGCACGGCGGCCATCGGCTCGAAAACCTCCGGCACGTTGGTGAGGCCGCCGAGCAGCGCCAGCGGCGGGCCGGCGCCGCGGTCTTCATACCAGATGTCAACGTCGGGCGCGTGCAGGAGGGGCATGGAGTGGCTCAGATGGCGCCCTTGGTGCTGGGCACGGCGTCGCTTCCGTCCCGCGCCACCGCCCGGCGGAGGGCGAGGGCGACGGCCTTGAACGCGGCCTCGGCGCGGTGGTGGTCGTTGGCGCCGCGGAGCAGGTCCACATGCAGCGCCATCTTGCCGGCGACGGCCAGCGAGGCGAGGGCGTGGGTGACGTTTTCGGTGGAGAGCGTGCCGAGCATCTCGCGCGAGATCCCCAGATCGATGACCGGGCTGGGCCGGCCCGATAGGTCGACCACGGCGCGCGCCAGCGCCTCGTCGAGCGGGGCGTGGGCGTCGCCGAAGCGGGCGATTCCGCGCCGCTCGCCCAGCGCCTGGTCGAGCGCCATGCCCAGCGCCAGGGCGCAATCTTCCGCCGCGTGATGGTCGTCCACGTGGAGGTCGCCGCGACAGGTCAGCACCAGGTCGAAGCGCGCGTGCCGCGCCAGCGCGGTCAGAAGGTGATCGAGGAAGCCGACGCCGGTGCGCACGTCGGCCTCGCCCGCGCCGTCCAGGGTCAGCGTCACGGCCACGTCCGTCTCCAGCGTGCGGCGTTGAACGATGGCCTTACGGGGCGGGAGAGCGGGGGTCATGGCGTTTTCCTTTTCGCGGACGGGGGGCGCGCGGCGGGCGACAGCGCCGCGCGCAAGGCGCTTTCCAGGCGCGGAAAGGCGGCGCCATCGCCGGGGCAGGTGATGCGCAGGCAGCCGTCGAGGTCGGCCTCGCCCGGGAAGATGCGCACCGCGATGCCACGCTCGGCCAGCGCCTGGTGGACGCCGGCGGCGTCAGGGAACCGGGCCAGCACGAAGTTGGCCTGCGACGGCCACGACTCGGCGCCGAGCGAGCGCAACAGGTGGAACAGGTCCTCCCGTTGGCGCTTGACGGCGGCCACGGCGCGCCACACGTCGCCCGCGCGCGACTCCAGCCGGGCGGCGGCCAGGGCGATCGAGGGGCGCGCCACGGGGTAGGGGCTGCCGGCCGCGCGCATCGCGGCGATCACCTCGGCCGGCCCGGCGGCGTACCCCACGCGCAGGCCGGCCAGCCCATACGCCTTCGACAACGTGCGGAAGACCACGGCGTTCGGCAGCGCCAGCGCGGTTTCGGTCAGCGGCGCGTCGGCGAACTCCTCGTACGCGAAGTCGCACAACAAGAGCGCGCGCGGCGCCGCCCGCGCCAGGCGGCCCAGGTCCGCCGCCGTGGCGATCGCGCCGGTCGGGTTGTTCGGGCTGACGACGGCGATCACGGCGGCCTCCTTGCGTGTCGCGCGCGCCGCCACTTCCTCGGCCGGGTAGGGGCCGCCGTGCCACGGGATCACTAGAGGCTCGCCGCCGGCCAGCGCCACGTAACGCGGCAGCATGGCGAACGTGGGCGCGGGCAGCACGATGCGCCGCCCCGGCGCCAGCGTCGCGCGGCAGAAGCGGTCCAGGGCCTCGTCCGCGCCGGCCGTGACGATGACCTGCTCGGCGCTGACCGACAGACGAGTCGCCAGCAGCGCCTCCAGGGCGTGGGCATCGGGGTAGCGGCGCAGCACGTCGGGGCCGATCTCCCGCAACCGATCCAGCAGCGCGGCCGGCGGCGCGACCCCCTCGTTGGCGTCCAGCCGCAGGTCCACGGCCGCGCCGGGTTGGGGCGCGCCGTAGGCCGCGACGCCCGCCAGCGCCGGGGCGGGGGTGAAGCCGAACGCGCCGGCGGGAACAGAGAGATGGGACACGGGATCCGGGCGCATTCGAAAGAGAACCGATAACGGTTTCTCGTGCGCCGTCTGGTGCGGGAGTGAGGGGCTGCCGGCCGCGGGGCCGGATTCGACGGCGAAGATCGCGTTCCCTCCGGCGCCCGTCAAGGGCGTTCTACCGCAGGATGCACGATTTTCACCTCTTTTCGCTATGTGGCGGCGGTCAGCGGACGAGCACCCGCACGGAAGAGTCGGACATGCGCCCCAGCCGGAGATTCCGGTTGCGCGGGGGAATCTGTCGCGGTAGTATAGTATGTTCGTCTCCTTCGTGAGCGGCGCGGCGTGTACGGGGCGTGGCTCAGCTTGGCTAGAGCGCTTGGTTCGGGACCAAGAGGTCGCAGGTTCAAATCCTGTCGCCCCGATAGGACGAAGTGAGGGCTTCCCGCCAGGCGCGTGGAAGCCCTCCCGCGTTTTGGAGGCGGTGGTGAGGGCGGGACCGCCGACGAGGCGCTCGTGTCGCCGGGCCCGGGGCGTCCCGGACCTGCTTGCCCCATCTGGTGGGATGTGGTACGTTTCGGAATGAAGAAGTTTCCTGGCGGGCGAAGGCAGGTGTGGGCGTGGCACACGTGTCGGTGTCGGAACTGGTTCCGGGCATGGTCGTGGCGGTGGCGGTGGAGGATTCTCAGGGGCGGATCCTGCTGCGCGCCGGCGAGACCATCCAGGAGGAGTTCATTCCGCTGCTGAAGCGGCGGGGCATCCGCGCGGTGCAGATCGTGGCGGAGGACGAGGGGCGGTTGGCGCCGGAGGGGGAGCACGGAGTCATCCGGCTCACGAGCGACGAGATCGATGAGATTGATCGCCGGCTGGAAGACATGTTCGCCCCGCACGAAGACCGGCGCGACTACATGGTGATCAAGAAGATCGCTCGCAAGTACGTGTTGGAACTGTCGGCGTGGCGGAACGCCCAGTGAGAGGGGCCCTGGGCGCGGGCCGGAGCGGGATCTGACTGACCCGAGACATGAACCCAACGCCGGAAGACCGACGGGAGTACATCCTGGACCGCATCACGGGGATCCACGACATTCCCACGCTGCCGCACGTCATCAACAAATTGAATGCGCTGCTGAAAGCGCCCCATTCCACGGCGCAGGACGTGGGCGAGTTGATCAACACCGACCAAGCGCTGGCCTCGAAGACCCTCAAACTCGTCAACTCCCCCTACTATGGCTTCGGGGGCAAGATCCAGAACATCAACCGCGCGATCGTCATCCTGGGGTTCAACAAGATCCGGAACCTGGCGCTGTCGGTGTCGGTGGTGGAGATGTTCAAGGGGGCGCGGTCCTCGCGGTTCGATTTCCCGGCGTTCTGGGAGCATTCCATCGGCTCGGCGGTGATGTGTGAGACCCTGGCCGACTTCCTGAAGTCGCCGGAGACCGAGGACGCCTTCGTCGCCGGTCTCCTCCACGACTTGGGCAAGTTGATCCTGGTGATCTACTTCCCCGAGGACGAGGAGGCCACCGCGCGGGTGGTGGAGGAGGAGGGGTTGTTCACCTTCGACGCCGAGAAACGGCTGCTGGGCATCGAGCACGGCGAACTGGGCATGGCGTTGGCCGAAACCTGGAACTTCCCCGACAAGCTGGTGCGCGCCATCGGCTACCACAACCGGCCGGCGCGCTCCCGGCAGGTGCGCGAACTCACGTTCCTGGTGCACATGGCGCAGTTCCTCAGCCAGTGCCTGCTGGTTGGCGCCGCGGGCGAGGTGGCGGTGCCACCCGTCTCTCCCGAAGTCTGGCAGCACTTCGAGTTCACCCCGGAAGACCTCGACGAGACTTTCGCCCGCTTCACCACCAACCTCAAGCGGGCGGCGGACTTCTTCAACCTGCTGTCCTGAGGACTCCCCATCCGTGGCCTCTCCCGCGACCCGGCCGGACCAGAACGCCGACTTCTTCGCCTCCTTCCAGTTGATGGAGCGCTACCTGGAGCGTCTCTCGGACCTTCAGAACGTCCAGGACCGCCGGGAGTTCTTCCAGAAGGTCATGGCCGTGCTGGCGCCGGTCATCGACCCCTGCTGCCACCAGGTCCACGTCTGGGACGAGGAGAGCTCGGCCTGGCGCCTCTTCGACGACGGCGCCGAGGGCTTCGCCCTCCCCGGCGTCTCGCACGAAGGCGTGCTCTGGGCGCTGGACCGCACCCAGTACAACCTGGTGCCGGAACCCGACCCCCGGCCGGAACTGCGCTGCTACGTGGTGCTCCCCTTCGTGGTCCGGGATCGCCCCACCGCCGTCCTCGTGGCGGGCACGCCCTTCGCCCACGATCAACTGCCGCTGGTGGTGTCGAAGTTGATCGCCCACTTCTCGCGGCAGGTGGAGAGCGTGTTCGAGAACCTGGAATTGTACGGCAAGATCCAGCAACTCCGTAACCTGTTCGACAACATCATCGAGAGCGTGCCCCACGCCCTTCTGGCCATGAGCACCAGCGGGCGCGTCCTGGCGATGAACACGAACGCCGAGTTCATGTTCGACGTGAAGTCCATCTTCGCCCTCGACGAGAACTTCAAGGCCGTCTTCTCCCCCGCCGTCGCCGAGGTCTTCACCGGCCTCATGGTCAAGGCCCTGTCGGGCGAGTCGCTCATCGACTACGAATTCGAACACTCGCTCGACGGCAAGGTGAGCATCACCATCGGCATCTCCACCTCGCTCCTCCAGAACCGCAACGACAAGCCCATCGGCGTGCTCTTCCTCTGCCGCGATCTCTCCCTCTCCCGCGAGGTCACCAAACTCCGCGAACTCGACCAGCTGAAAACCGAGTTCGTCAACACCGTCTCCCACGAACTCAAGACCCCGCTCACCGCCATCATCGGCGGGGTGGAGATCCTGCAGGCCGACGCCGCGACGCTGGGGGGCGACCAGGTGGAGATCGTCGGCGTCATCGCCGAGGGCGCCCGGCGGCTGCAGACGCTCATCTCCGACCTCCTCGACCTCTCCAAACTCCAGTCCGGCACCGTGCAACTGAAGGAGGGGGTTTTCGCGCTCGCCGACCTGGTGCGCGAGGCGCTGGCCGTCCAGAAGCGCAGCGACAAGCACGCCATCAAACTGGAGGTTCAGAAAGACCTCCCCGGCGTGGTGGTTGACGGCCAGAAAATCCTTCAGGTGCTCACCAACCTGGTCTCCAACGCCATCAAGTACTCCCCGGCCGGCGGCGCCGTCGTGATCCGCTGCCGGCTGGACGGCGAGTGGGTGCGGGTGGAGGTGCAGGACCAGGGGCTGGGCATCAGGAAGGAGGACCTTGGGAAAATCTGGGAGAAGTTCTACCGGGTGGACTCCTCCCTCTCGTCGGAGATCGAGGGCACCGGCCTCGGCCTCACGATCGTGAAACACATCGTCGAACTTCACGGCGGAAAGATCTGGGCCGAGAGCGAGCATGGCAAAGGCTCGACCTTCATCTTCCTCTTGCCCCTGCGCGTGGGGCTGGCGAACGAGCGGTGAGCGCTTCGTCCAGGCCCGGCGATCTTCTCCCACTCACCGGAAAGCGAGGCGCCTTGGACGGAACCGGAATGGTGGCGGCCACGGAGGCGACCTGGACGCCGCGGGCCGTGGCCTGCGAAGCCGCGGCGATCGCCGAGCGCCTGCGCGGCGAGCGGGTGGTGGTGCTGGACGTGCGCCGGCTGACGACCGTCGCCGACTACTTCGTGCTCGCCACCGGGCAGAGCCGCACGCAGGTGCGCGCCATGGCCGCCGAGGTGGAGTCCGCCGCCAAACGCCACGCCTGGAGCCGCGGCGGGGTCGAGGGGCGCGAGCAGGGGTGGTGGGTGCTGCTCGACCTGGGGCGCGTGCTGGCGCACCTGTTTCAGCCGGACGCGCGGGAGTTCTACTCGCTGGAGTTCCTGTGGGGCGACGCCGCGGAGGTGGCGTGGAACGATCCCGCCGTGACCGCGGCGCCCGAGGCGGCGGTCCAGGCGCCGGTGACGCTGCCCGATTACTTCTCGCTCGACGCGCGGGACAGCGAGGATGTCTCCAACGCCGATCGCGACGACGCCGAACCGCGGGCCGGCGCCGGAGGAGATTCCGGCGAGGGCCACGAGGGCGCGGAGCAGGCGGAGCAGCCGGAGGAGGAAGAGTGACCGCGGCGTCGCCGCGCCTCATGGCGGCCGGGGAAGTGGCGCCTCCCGCCCCCTCGTGAGGCTCCGATCACCGGCTGGCGGCGTCGTTTCGCGTTGGCGCGGAGCGCGCGGCGCCAGTACCATCCTTGACGTTGGCATGATCGACGGGATCGCGTGACCGTGGGCGGGCGGACCGGGGGAACGCCGGCGACCAGCCGGAAGTGAAAGGGGAAGGGCAGGTGTAGCGTGGGTAGCGGGCCGCGAAAACTCTATTCGCTCGGGAAGATCGCCGCGTTGCTCGGCGTGCACCGCAAGACGCTCACCTACTGGGTGCGAGGCGGCAAACTCCCCGCGTCGCGCACGCCGGGCGGGCACTACCGGGTGGCGGACGACGACTTCCGGCGTTTCGTCCAGGCCCACGGGCTGCGGGTGCTGGGGGGCGAGGAGTTCGCGCCGGACACCGGCCGGCGGGTGGTGCTGGCTATTGACGACGACCGCAGCCTTCTGACGCTGCTGGAGTACCTGTTCCGCGAGAACCCGGAGTTCGAGTTCCACGGCGTCGACAACGGCTACCTGGGGCTGATCGAAGCCGGAAGGCTGGAGCCGGCGGTGATCTTCCTGGATCTCCTGATGCCGGGGCTGGACGGGTGGGAATTGTTGGCGTCGCTCTCGTCATCAGGCTCGCGGTTACTGTCCCGCATCGTTATCCTTTCGGCCGTGCTGAACGCCGAGAGCGACCGGCGGCTGCAGAAGATCGGCATCAAGTGGCGCATCGCCAAGCCGTTCGACTACCGCCGCCTGGTGGACGTGGCGCGCGACGTGTCGCAGGCCGCGGCGATGGTGGCCGCCGGCGTCGGCGGGGTGGAAGCGGACGGGCCGGAAGGGGCGTGAGGGCCACGCCCGCGCGTCGCGCGCCCGGTTCGTAGTTCGCCCGTGAGGGCGTCGGGCGTGGCGGCCACGTTGGCGGCCGCGCCCGTGGGTCGCACGCGGGTGGCGAGCGCGCCGTGGGGGACGCGGGGATGCGAGACAAGACGGAACGGATCCTGAAGTCGGTGGACACCCTGGGCAAGATGCCGCCCACCCTGTCCAAGGTGATGGAGTTGATCAATTCGGTGAACCCCAGCCCGAAGGAGTTCGCCCGCGCCATCTCGCTGGACCCGATCCTCACGTTCGAGATCCTGAAACTGATCAACTCTTCGTTCTACGGCCTCGCCAACCATGTGAGTTCGGTGCAGCAGGCCATCGTGCTGCTGGGCCTGACCACGGTGAAGAACCTCTGTCTGGCGTTGTCGCTGGCCAAGAAACTGAACGACGGCGTGCACACCCGGCGCCATTTCGATCTCAATGACTTCTGGGCGCACTCCATGTCGGTGGCCATCTGCGCCAAGCTGATCGCCAAGAAAACCGGGTTCGAACGCAACGAGTGCGACGAGGTCTTCCTCGCGGGCCTGCTCCACGACATCGGCAAGGTCGTCGCCTTCCGCACCTTCCCGGAAGACTACGGCCTGGTCCTCGATCGCTCGGTGAAGGAAAACCTCCCGCTGGAGGAACTGGAGCAGGCCACCTTCGGCATCACCCACGCCGGCCTGGGCGAAGTGATCGGCGAGCGCTGGAGTTTCCCCGACTGGTTCACCGCCGCCGTCGCCGGCCACCACGCGACGGACTCTCCCGACCCGAAGGTGCGGCGCATCCAGGTGGCGGTCATGCTGGCCAACTTCTATTGCAAGAAACTTGGCATCAACGGCGAAAAGGCCGGCGTGGGCACCTATGCGCCGGTGGCCGGCGAGGTGTTCGAGTATCTGAAGGTGAATCCCGCGGAACTGGAGCAGTTCCTGGCCGAGGTGCTCCCCGTCGAAGTGGAGCACGCCGCCTCGTTCGTCGGCACGCTGTCGGCGAACCGCCGCTGACGGCCGAGCGCCGACGAGGCGGGATCATGGGCAAGTTCGACGCCGCCGAGAAGACGCTGTTCGCCAT
>JACQVU010000087.1 GCA_016209585.1 Planctomycetota bacterium | reverse complement strand
GGTTCCGGCGCGGCGGCGCCCGGGTCCGAGAGCCGCTTCGGCGCCGGCGCGGTGAGGTTCACGTAGGCTGCCTGCGCGGCCGCGCCGCCGAGACGCCCGCCTCCCTTGCCCCCCGGAGCGGCGGGAACGTCGATCGTCACGCCCTGCCAGAATTCGGGCTTGCGGTCGTCCAGCGGGGTCTGTTCCCCGGACGTGGTGCGCAGCACCAGCGCCACGCCGGCCGCCAGCAGCGCCAGAGTGACGCCGCGTTCGAGCTTGAGGGGTTCTTCGCCGCCCCGTTCGGTGAACCGGCAGAGCGCGTACCACAGCCCGAAGAGCGCCAGGAAGACGCCGCCTTGGACGAGCGAACCGCCGCCGGCCAGCGCCATCGGCCCGGCAGCCGCCACCAGACCGCACTTCAGCAGGCGGTGGAACAACTCGTTCTCCAACTTGCCGGTCATGCCCTCACCGCCTCCTCACGCGCGCGCGTTGCGCCCCGCCCGGCGGGGAGCCGGCGCCGCCGCCGGCCGCGGTCGGGTCGGCCAGGGCCTTGTCGGGATCGATCTTGACGACGCCGAACTTGAAACGCCCCGTGATGTAGGGGTCGTTCTCTTCGCTCAGGAAACTCTCGACCTCTTTCACCATTTCGGCCTCCAGCAGGCAGAGGTACTTGCCCGGCGCGTTCTCCTTGACCGGCGCCTGGCAGAGCAGCAGGAAGCGGTGGAGGTCTTCCTCGCGCCCGCGCGCCTCCACCCGCACGACCTGGAGCGAGAGGTAGCCCCCGGGCGTGGCGAAGACCGGGTGCAGCCCGGAGCCGGAGGAGACGGGGAGGAAATCAAGCGCCGTCACCTGCCGGAGCGCCGTCTCGCGGGCGGCGGCGGCCACCGTGGTCAGCACCTCCAGAGCGGCGAGGCGCTGGTTGCGCGCGGCGATGTCATCCGGCTTGCCAGCCGCGGCGCCGCCGGCGCGGAGGCTGTCGTTGCGGGCGCCGTTGTAGGTCTTCCAGACGGCGTCGAAACGAGCGTCCTTGCCGACGATCTCCTCGTACCGGTTGCGGGCGTTCTGCTCGACGGCGTTGATCTCCTCGGGTTGCATGCCGGCGCGCAGCAGCGCCGCGGGGGAGGGCCGGTAGGAGACGCCCTCGGCCACCCGTTCCTGCCAGGCGCCGAACTCGCCGGCGCGGGCTTTGGCCTCGTCGATGAGCGCCTGGAACGACCGGCCGCCGTTCTCGACCGACTTCACCAGCGACTCCCGCACCTGGCTCAACTTGGCCGCGCGCGCCGTGCGCCCGCGGTTCTCGGCCCGCGCCAGCGCCGGGTCCACCAGGCAGCCGCGCGCGCCGAGAAACGCCGCGAACAGCGCCACCACGGCCAGGAACGTGAACTTGTTCGCCGTGAAGTAGGTCATGGAAAACGGTCGCGCTCCCCGACGACGACCCGCCGTCAGCGCTCCGGGGCCAGGCGATGGTCCTCCCGGAACAGCAACACGAAATCCCACACTTCGCCGTACTCTTCCCGAACCTTCTCCGACGTGCCCTTGGCTGGCAGCACCTGGTCGACATGGGGCAGTTTCTTGGCGGCCGCGATGAACGTCTCGCACGCCTGGGCGACCGACCGCTGGTCGTTCTTCTCCACGAACAGACGCGCCGCCATGCCGGCGCGTTTCTGCTCTTCCCGCCAACCATACTTCACCTGCATGAAGAGGACGCCGGAGGGGAGAACGACGCGCAGCGCGTCGTAGGTCTCGATGAACTGGGTGGGCGGCCCGGTGACCTGCGCCAGCACGCGGGCGCGGCGCGTGGTTTCAGCCGCCTGGGCCGTCACGCGGTCGAGTTCCCCCGCCAGGCTGTCGTGCTCCGCGCGTCCCAACTGGGCGGCGGACGCCGCCCGCGCCGCCTGCGCGTCCAGCGTTCCCGCGGCCCGCACCCCCACCACCAGGGCCGCGATCATGGCCGCCGCCGCCACAAACAGCCAGACGGTCCGCGCGAGGAACGCCCGCCGCTTGACCGCGGCCTCCGGCAGGAACGAAAGTTTGAACGCCCGCGGCGTCAGCGCCATCCGCGCCAGGCCGGCGGCGGTGGCGAAGTCTGACCCCCGCTTCGCCAGCGCCGCGCGTGGCTGCGCCTCCATCCCCTCCTGGTTCACCTTGGCCAGCGGATCGAAGAGCGCCACCGGCGCGCGGAAGGTGGTCATCAGGTGCTCGCGCAGGCCGGCGAGCCGGGCGGCCTCGCCGGCCAGCAGCACGCGGGCCACCTTTAGATCGGCCGCGCCGAGCGCCGACCGGGCGAACGCCACCGCCGAGTTCAGCGCGCCGCCGAAGGCGTCGGCCGCCTCACCCAGCACGTCGGCCAGATCGTCGCCCCGCCCCCGCCGATCCGGGTGCGCCGTGCCCTCCTCCACCTTCGCGGCCTCAGCCTCCGGGAAGGGAATCTGGAACTCATCGGCCACCGCCTGCGTGAAGGCCGCGCCGCCGGTGGAGACGTTGCGCGCGAAGAGCAGGTCGCCGTCCGCCAGCAGCACCACGTTGGTGTTGCGCGCGCCGATGTCCAGCAGCAGCACGCTCTCGCCCGGCCGGAAGTCGCCCGACATCAGGTAGGCGTGGTACAGCCCCAGCGGCGCCGGGACCAGGTCGGCCGGCCGCACGCCCGCGCTCGCCAGCAGGTCGCAGCGCTCTTCCAGGGCGCGGTTCTTCACCATGCCCACCAGCACCGCCAACTCGTCGGTGAGCGTGGGCACGTTCAGAAGCCGGTAGTCGGCCGTGATGTCGCCGCCCGACCGCTCCCGCACCTCGCGCAACTCGAACTCCATCACCTTGGGAACCTTGATCGCCTGCGTGCCCGGCGCCTTCGAGTACTTCAGGATCAGGTCCCGCCCCGACAGCCCCACCACCGCCCGCGACAGCGGCAGGCCGCGCTTCTTCAACGCCCGAATCTCCTCCACCAGCCGCTGGCGGCGGCCGTCGTCCTGGGCGGCGGGCGAGACCGGCGTCGGCTGCTCTTCTGGATCGAACAGCGACGTGCGCACCTTCACGGCTTCGATCAAGCGGAAGGCCTCGCCGCGCCGCTCCAGGGCGACCAGGCGGATGCTCGTGTGGCCGATGTCAATCCCGACCGCCGTGGCCATCGTTTACTTCACCTCCCCCGCCTCCCGCCGCACCTGCGTGAGGCGGGAGCGCGTGGCCGGGTCGCGCGAGCCGGCGAAGGCGTTTGGGGCGTCGAGCGCGGCCTGCACGCGGTCGCACGCCGCTTCAGCCCGGCGGGCTGCGGCGGCCGCGAGCGTCGGGTGGCCGGCCGCCTTCTCGGCGCGCGCGGTGGCGACGTGGAAGGCGGCGATGTCGACCAGCGCCGAGCGGGATTGCTCCGCCCAGGTGGATTGCGGGTATTCGTCGAGCACGTGGCGGAAGTAGACCTCCGCCAACGACGGGCTGCCGTTGGCGGAAAGGTCTTTGGCGGCCTCGAACACCGGGCGCGCCCCCGTCTCGTCGGTGGCCTTGGCGATGCGGTCAACCAGGCCGCGCGCCCGCTCCTCCACCTCGTCCAGGCGGGCGGGCAGGGCCAGCACGGCGTCGACCTCGGCCGGCAAACGGGCCAGCGCCGGAATCGCCTCCACCGCCAGGCGCACGCGGCGGCGGCGGTCGTCGGCCCAGGGGATCGTCGCGATCTCGGCCCGGAGACGGCCGGCGTCAACCGAGGCGCGAGCGGCGATGTTCTTGTTCAGGAAAAACTCCGCCTCCTCCAACCCGGCCTGCGCGGCGCCAAGACGCAACCGCGCCGCCTCGCCCGCCTTCCGGGCGGCGGAGGCGACCGGCTCGAAGCCGTCGGCGAACCAGGGACGATCCAGCGCCAGCGCCGTGGCCCCGGCCAGGGTCGCGCCGACGTCCAGGGCTGGGGTCTCCGGGCCTTCGGGCGCGAGCGTGGCCAACGCCGCCTGGAACTCTTCCCACCCCAGGTCGCGCGTGATCGTCACCCGCAGCGATCCGCCGGCCAGCGTCGCCCCGGGCACGGCGCAGTCGAGCAGCGAACTTCCGTCCCCCTCCCGCGTGCGGCGGAACCCGAAGGAGATCGGCTCACCGGGGGCTTCCGCGCCCGTCGCCAGCGTCACGGCGAACATCGCCGCGCCCGACCCCACGAAAAGGCGTCGCGCCGTGCGACGCTCCATCGCGGTCGGCGCCCGGCGGTATTCCGCCCCGGTGTCAATGAACCCCAGCGGCGCCGACGCCCACTCGCCCCGAAGGAAGAGAAGCGCGTGCGTCTCCCCCAGCGGCGCGCCGCCCTCGCCGGATAGCGTCAGGGCCACCTGCGCCTCATGCTCCGCGGCGCTCACCCGCTGCCGGTAGGAGACGCGCGCGAGCGTCTGGTAGTCGAGAAGATCGCCCTCCGCCTCCGCGCCCCCCTCCACCAGGCGGGGCGAACCGGGCCGCGCCACCGCGCTGCCCTGCCGCGTCAGCCCGAAACCCACGTCGCCCAGGGCGAACTCCAGATCAAACAACGCTCCGCCCGCCCCGCTTCCCCCGGCATCGCCGCCCGCGGACTCCGACACCAGCACCGCCCCCGTGGGATAGATCGTCGCCCGCCACCCCGCGAGCGGCAGCGTGATCGGCGCACCCGGCGCCGGCTGCGCCCCGCCGCCGTCGGCGGGGTCGAGCCGCACGTCGTCGAACACGGCGTCGCTTTCCACGCCCCGCACCACGCACCCCAGCCGCGCCGCCAGCGCGCCCGCCGGGACGGGAAGGATTCCCGCCACCTCCGTCCACGTCTCCCGCCCGACCACCGGCGCGGTCTCCGCGTCCGGCTCGTCCAGCGGTTTCTGCCCCGCCGCGTCGGCGAACCAGGTCAGCCGCAGCGCCGCCGCGCCCTTCTTGCCGGGAAGGCGCACGAAGGCTGACGCCCGCAGCGCCTTCACCCCCGCCACGGGAACGAGCGGCGTGAACGCCGCCTCCGCCGCTTCCGCCGCCGGCAGGTCGCGATCCCGCGTCAGGTGGCCGGCGGTCCGGCCGCTCTTGGCGTCATCCAGACTCGTGAGCCGCAGCGTGCCGCCCGCCGCCGACCAGTCGGCCGGTTGGCCGCTCTCCCCAAGCGTCTCGAACGACCAGTTGCCGCGCACCAGCGAGCCAGTCGGCGCGGGCAGGCCGGCGTCAACCCCGCTTTCCGAGACCCGCGCCGTGTCGGCTGAACGCAGCACCGCCGCCGTGCCGCCCCCCGCCAGCACCAGCGCCGCGAGAAGGCTGGCCACCGGCACGAGCGAACGCCGCCGCCTGCGCCCGCCGCTGGTCGCGGCGGCGGCCTCGGCGTTCTCGATGAAGGCCGCCCCCTCGGCCGCGAGATCGAGCGTCAAATGGGCCGACAGGGTGCCGGCGCGGTCGTCTTTCTTCGCGGCGCGCCGCAACCGCCGCTTGCGCGGCACGGCGGGGTCGCACAGTTCGAAGACCAGGACGCCGCCGAACGCGATGCGGTCGCCCGGCTCGGCCTGCTTCGGGGCGCGCGGTTTGAGCGCCGCCCCCTCCACCTCGGTGCCGTTGGTGGAGCCGAGGTCCATGACGTAGGCCGTCGCCCCCTCGCGCCACACCTCGGCGTGCGTTCCGGAAACCTTGTTCGAGGCGACGACGATTTCCAGGTCTTTCCGGCGGCCGACCCGCAGCCGCCCGGCGTCGGGAACCTCGAACGTCTGGCCGGCGAGCGCGCCGTCGACGCACAACAGGTATGGCCGCGTCGGCCCCGGCGCGGCCCCCGGCTCGTCGTCCGGCTCCGGCTCTTGCCGGCCACCATCCGCGCCGGCTTCCTCCCCCGCCCCGTCGCCGCCGCCGCCGATGACCATCTCGTTGTCGAAGTCCGACGCCGCTCCCTCCGCGGGCGAAACGGCGCCCTCCGTGGCCGGGATTTCCGCCGCCGCCGGAGCGGCTTGCTGACGCGGTTCAGTGCGGCCCAGCGCGGCGGCCTCAGCCGGCGACGATGACGGGGCTGGCGCCGGCGCAGCCGGCAGTTGGAGTTCGTCGTCGCCGGAGAGGTCCAGCGGCCCGGATTCGTCCTTCCGCGCGGTCTTGCGCCCGCCGCCCGGCGCGCGGGACGGGGCGGCGGCCATGTCGGGGTCGGCGTTGAGGTCGAGATCGTCGCCGCGCGAGGGCACGCCGACGGCTGGCGCGGGCGCATCGATGAACGTGATCTTCGCCGGCCCCACCGAGATCACGTCGCCGTGCCGGAGCCGCACGGCCCCCGACACCGCCTTGCCGTTCACCTGCGTGCCGTTGGTGCTTCCGAGGTCGGTGACGTAGTACCCGTCGGGCCGCGCGCGGACCTCGAAATGGCGCCGGGAGAAGGCCTTGTCTTTGATGGCGATGGCGTTGTCGTCGGAACGACCGACGCTCACGGCCTCGCCTTCGAGGTCGACCTCGGCATTCAAGACGCTGCTTTCGATTCGAAGCCTGGCCATACCGATACGGTTCGGAACTGCGCGCAAACCACGTGCCGGCCGCGCGCCGTCCCCCAGTCCCGGCCACGCTCGCCGCCCCGCCTCTCCGGCGCCGCGAAACGCGCTCGGCGCGCCGTTTTCGTCATGGCCCGCGCCCTTCCTTTACACCCCAAATGGCCGGATTTGTAAACTCATTTTCCACCACCGCGCGGAGCCGGTTGCGCTGTCAGCCTCATCAGCGGGCAGTCGATGACCCGGGCGGGGCGGATCGCGCGGAACCGGCGCCGGGAGGGCCTGTTTTTCCAGCGGCGGGGCTGATGGCTGGCGCGGGGAGCGGCAGCAG
>JACQVU010000095.1 GCA_016209585.1 Planctomycetota bacterium | reverse complement strand
GGTCAGGGCGCTCCATCGGCTGACAACTGACCACTGACCACTGACAACTGACCACTGACAGCGGACAACATCTCCAGGTAGGCGAAGGCGCCGACCAGCGCGATCAGCAGGGCGGCCGCTACGACCGCCCACCGCGCCCAGCGGGCGGCTCGCCCCGTGCGCACCAGCAGCAGCGCCAGGAAGATCGCCAGATGCAGGGCCGCGATGAACGGCCATATCAGCGTGGCGAACCGCGCCGCATGAACGAACGCCTTTCCCAGGATCGGGAGCGAGAGATGATAGCCTTCGGCGCTGGAGATCGCCGGGGCCAGCGCCTCGCCGATCCGCACCGTGGCGAAGATCGACACCGCCAGGAACAACGTCGACAGGAAGGCCGACGCGACGAACCCCTTTTGGCCCCGCGTCTGGGCGCCCGGATCTGCCCGCCGAACGAACCCCGCCGGGCTTTGGTCCGCGCCGCAGAAGGGGCAGCGGACGGCGTCGTCACGAAGCGGGGCGCGGCAACTGAAACAGGTCATTCGGCGTCCACTCGCCCGTCAGCCGCCAGCGCCGCGCGGTAGGCGAAGGGGCCGACCACCTTGGCGAAATGGCCGGCAGCCTCCGCCTTGCGCCCCGCGCGCCGGGCGAGCACCCCCTGATGATACCACAGGAGGTTGGCCCACGGCTGGGGCGCGCCTCGATCCAGCGCCGCGCGGAGTTCCCGCTCGGCTTGCGGCTCGCGGCCTTGCCGCAGGAGTGAAATGACCAGTCGCGTGCGAACCATGGCCTCGTCGTCCGGCGTGAGCGAGCCGGCGTGGCGCGCGAGGATCGCCCGATACTCCGCCGCACCGCCCGCCCCGCCCAACTCGGCGAGACGGGCGCGGAAGAACTCGGCCCGCGCCGGCCTCTCATCGCCCAGCCCCGCCGCCACCGCCGCGTCAGCCCGGAGCGCGCCAGGCGCAAGCGCCGACGTCCGTCCGTCCGGTTCCCCTTGAGTGGTCGCGACCGACGACGCCGGCCAGTCCAGCAGCGGGAAGTCCCCTGGCTTTCCGCCGCCCAGCAGTTGAGTCAGGAAGCGAAACCGGCCGGTCAGCGCCAACGGATGGGGGGCAACGAGGCGCCGGCCCGACCGCACGTCCTCCGCGGTTACCGTGGGCATTCGCCCGCCGGCGGTAAGTGGCGACTCGGCGCCCGCTTCCAGTTCCTTGATCACCGCCGCCATCGGCGTTCGCGGCGCGCGCTGGGAAAGCGAGCAGAGCGCCGCGCCCGCCGCGATGTCGTAGATGATCGCCGGCGCGCTGCTCGCGTCCGTGCCCGCTGCGGCGGCCGTTCCCACCTCCACCGCGACGATGCGGGGCTGGGGGCGAGGGGCGAGGGACGGGAGGCTGGGGGCTGGTTGTTGGGAAGTCGGGCCAACTGGCGAGGTCGGGCCGCCCGCTGACAACTGACAACTGACAACTGACAACTTGCCTTGTGGGTGTTGGGGGCTGGGGGCGGCCACTACCAGCATCCGCTGGAAGAGGACGGCGAGTTCTTCCACGGTCGCGCGGCCCTCGATCAGAACGCGCAGCGGTGTCCTTGGCGTCTGGGAGGTTTCGGTCGCCTCAGTGGTGTCGACCGCGATGGATCTCGCCAAGGAGTGGAAGAGGCGGGCCACGTCCAGTTCCCGCCCCGTCAACGGCGCGGCGCTCCGGGCTTCGGCGAAGAGCAACCGGCAAGCGTTGAGATAGTCGAGGTCCACCGCCCGCGCCTCCGGCGTGAAACCGCCATCGAGCAACGCGGCCGGGTAGCCGGAGGCCGCCGCCTGGCCGCGCAGGTCAGCAAGATCGCGATCCGCGGGGGACCCCTCTGGTGGCGTGGCCGGGTTCCGCTGGGCGAAGAGTTTGTCGGCCAGCGTCAGCACGCGGTCGGCGGCGGCGGGATCATGCCACGTGGCGCAGAATTCGAGGCGGACGCGGGTCCGGGCGCTTTCCAGGTCGCCGGCGCCGCGTTTCTCCAGTTGGTCGAAACACCAGCGCGCGCGGTCCAGTTCGGCGACCGTCGTTTCGGGCGTGGCGTCGCGGGCGAAATGGAGGCCGAGTTGCCGCAGCAGCGCGGGCAGATCGGCGTTGCCCGGATCGTTCTGCGCCAGTTCTCTCGCCAGGGTGTGCGCCCGCTGGAAGTCGCGGTCGGCCAGCGCGGCGTGCACCTCCGCGCCGCTTCCGGGCGGGGGACTTCCGGTCGCCGGCGCGGGGATGGCGGCGTTGTTTTTCCCGGAATCATTACAGGAAAGCGCGAGGAATGCCGATATGGCGATGACACTGAGGGAAGTCGCGGGCTGAAATTTTTTCCGGCGGCGCGTGTCGAGCATGGTCGCGGGTTGGTGAGTGGTTGAGTTGAAGTCCCGCCCGAATCGTACCATGCTGACCCGCGGCGGGCGGATAGCCGCGGTTTTCCCCCGTACACGGCCGACCGGCGTTGCGTCGGCGGCGTGTCGAGAAGCGCGGAGTCACGGATGACTCGTGCCGCCGACTTTCCGGTGGTCGTCGTTGGGGCGTTTTTCGCGATCGCCCTCGCCACCGCTGACGCGCGGGCGCAGGTTTCGCCTTCCCATCACGAGACTGAGCGGGGCCACGCTGGCCCTTCCCCGACCTCCACCGCCAGCAAACCCCTGGTGACTGGCTCGGCCGGCTCAACCGGGCAAGCGGCGGGACCGCGCGCCGCGGCGGCGCCGCGTCCGATCACCGGCGCGCGCGCCGCCGCCGGGGGGGGCATGGCGCCAGCGCCTGTCGGCGGCAGCCTCTACCAGGCTGAGAAACCTCGGGAGTCGTTCATTCGTTTTCTGGAGACGGTGCACACGCCGGGGTATGCCGACAACCTGGAACTGCAGGCGCGCGCGCGGGGCTATTTCAACGCGCACGAGCACCTGGCCGAGCACAACGCCCGGTTGAAGGCGCGCAAGGCCCGTGGCGACACCGAGGCGCTGGCGACGCCCGAGGTCGACCTCGAGTCGACCGACCGCGCCATGCTTGACCTGAAAGACGACCTCTCGCAATCCGCCGTCACCGTGCTGGAGGGAAAGGGTTTTCTCACGCGGCACGCGAAGCGCGCGGAATATGAGCAGAACATCCTCGACGACTCCGCCGCCCAGATGCGCGCGCTGGGCCTTCCACCGGATCGCCGGTCGCTGGTGGTGGTCTCCGCGCCCGCCGCCGGGGCGAAGGCTGCCCGGCAAGACCGCGTCTACCTGGTCCTGGCGCCCGAGGGGCTGTGGCAGTGGTACTGGGTGGAGCGCGCCCGCGACGACCAGCAAGCGCCCGCCGGCCCGGCCGGGGCGGCGGCCGGAGCCGCGGGAAAAACCTCCCGCGTGGCCGATCTGGAACCCAGCCCGGAACAGGTGGTGTCAGAGTTGGAAGAGGAACTGGGCCGAACCGTGCATCAGGCCCGGGAAATGCGCCGGCTCTCGGAGAACGCCAAGCGCGAACGTCGCATCCACGAGGAAGAGGGCGCGAGGCTGCGCGAGAAGGTGGCCGAGTGGAAGCGCCGGCGCGCGCGTCTCGGCTCGCCGGGCAAGACGCTCGACGCCGCCTTGCGCGCGCTGACGGAGAACCGCTTCCAGGAGTTCCGCGACCTTCACGTGGAGGGAGCGCAACCCCGGATCGAGGAGGAGAAGGCGCGGTTCGACGCGCTTCACGCCCTGGTGCGCGAGAACAAGGTGCGGTTCGACACGGCGCGCGCGAACGTCGACGATATTCCCCTGGGCGCGACCACGGCCTCGGCCGCCATTCCGGTGGTGAGCGCCATCGACGGCGAAGCCCACGCCGAGCGCGCGCTGCTCCGCTTCCGCCTCGCGCAGGTGGAGGGGGCGTGGCTCATCGAATCGGTGACCACGGAACCGATGCCGCCGCCCGCGCCAATGCGGAAGTAGACAGCGCCAGCATCCTGCTTTTTCTTCCGACGTGACGTGCCGGAGCCGCCCCGGCCCTGGCTACGAAACCTCGTTCCTGTTCGCCGATCCTTCGTTCGCATGGGTGAGGGCGGTGATGGGACCGATGGGACGAATATGACGTATGGGTTCCATGCGTCCCACGAGTCCCATTACCGCGCCAGGGGGTAGAGGTGAACGGTTACCACTCTCAGGAGTTATTATATCGAAGCATTGTTTCGATATAATAATGACCTGTGTGGTTTCACTTCGGCATAATACAGTCCGCGATGAACCGCGCCGACTTCGTTTCCGACAAGGCGGGCGAGTGCCGGATGACGCCCGGCGGGTATCTGGCGTTCTATCCTTCTCCACTACCCCCTACGTTAGAAGCGGTTCTCCCACGCCGCGCTGGCCGTCCTTTGTGACAAGTGGCGCGTTCGGCGGATTCGTCTGTTCGGTTCGGTCGTTCGCGGTGATTTCGGCCCCACCAGCGACGTCGACATGCTCGTGGAGTTCGCGCCCGACCAACAACTGGGCTGGGATATCGTCGACTTCGAGGATGAGATCTCCGCCTTCTTCGGGGGGCGCAAGGTCGACGTCGTGAATCCCAAGTATGTCAATCCCAGGCTGAAACAGCGCGTTTTCAGCGAGGCGGTCATCATCTATGATCGAGGGTGATGACGCGCTTTACGTCGGCCACATGCTCGATGCCGCGCGGCAGGCGATTGTGCTGGCGGAAGGGAAGTCACGACCTCTGTTTTCAAACCCAAGTGAAAACGAGGCGCGCTGACGCCGGTCGCCGCGCGGTGGTTCAATCCCGCGCTCGCGGAGGATTCATCGCCGGTCACGCGGCGCGATCCGCATGCCTGGCCGCCGCGGAACGCGCCATCTCCATCGCCACGGCCTGGATGGTGTGCTGCGGGTTCACGCCCAGGTTGGTGGGAAAGAGGCTGGAGTCGGCCACGTAGAGGCCGGGCGCGCCGTGCACCTGAAAGTCGAGGCCGACGGCGGACCTCTCGGGGTCGCTGCCCATGCGCGCCGCGCCCATGAGGTGGGTCAGCACCATCTGGAAGTCGCGCGCGTCGGCGGGGCGCGAAAGGATCATGCGGGTTTCGCGCGGGTCGCGCATCTCGGTCGGCAGGCTGGCCATGCCCGGCATCACCACCCGGGCGCCAGCCGCGAAGGCCATGTCGGCCAGCGTCTTGACGCCCAGTTGGAACTTCTTCACGTCGGCGCGCGTGGGGCAGTACCGCACCCGCACGGCGCCCGGCCCGAAGGGGCGAACGCTGCCGTGCGCCTCGCACCTCACCGCCACCGCCCAGAGCGCCACATGATCCAGGCGGCTGATGCGGCGTGACCACTCGTCACCGATGCCGGGCAGGCGAAAGGCAGCGAGTTCCGGCGGCAGGCCGATGGCCTCCAGTTTCACGCCCTGGTCGCGCAGGTGGGTGCTTTCATACCCCTGGTGAACCCCTTCCCACATGCGCACGGGCTCGTCGAAAACGCCCGCCACGGCGCAACCGGGGTGGGCCTGAAGATGCTCGCCCACGACGCGCTTGTGGCCGATGCCGTTGCGGCGCAAGAGCGCCGGGGTCTGAAGCGTGCTGGCGGCCAGCACCACGCCGCGCCGGGCGCCGGCGGTCAGCGTGCCGCGGCGTTCACCGGTGACGGGGTGGCGCAGCGTGGCCTCCACGCGCCAGGCGGCGGCGCGCGTCGGCGTCAGCCGCTCGACGCGGCAGCGGGCGTAGAGGCGCGCGCCGGCGGCGATGGCCTTGGGCAGGAACGTGACTTCCATGGAGAGTTTGTTGCCGCGCGGGCAGGACTGCAGGCAGGTTCCCGTGCCCTCGCAGTCCGGCGCGTTGCGGTCGATGTACCGGCCGGCGACGCCGGCGGCGCGCGCCCCCCGCGCCATGAGCGTGTTGTTGGCGCCGGCGATCCGCTCGGTCACGGGGGCGACGCCCAGGGCGCGCTCCACGGTTTCATAGTGCGCCTCCAGTCGCTCCCAGGGCAGGGCGCGGGCGATGCCGGGGTCGGCCTCCACCCAGGCGCGGTGGACGCGCTCGGGCATGCGCCAGATGATACCGGCGTTGATCACCGTGGTGCCCCCCACGCAGCGGCCCTGAAGCAGCGGAATGATGGCCCGCCCCTCGGCCGCCGAGAGGCCGAGATCGCGGAAGAGGTCGCGGGCGGCGTCGGGCAGGAGCGGCGACCGGCTTCCCGGCGGCACATAGGAGCCTTCCTCCAGGATCACCACGTCATAGCCGGCCTCGGCCAGCGTGGCGGCCGCAGTCGCGCCGGCGGCGCCGGAGCCGACAATCACGAAGTCGCTCTCCTCAACGACCCGGCCGCGGGGGTCGGCGTGGAGCATGCCCGCGTTCATGGCGTCACCTCCGCTTCCGGCGCCACGGCCGCGGCGGCCAGGGCCGTTCCAGCCGGCGAGGCATTGTCGTCGTGCGCCGCGTCGCGCGAGGGGACTTGCCCCCCGGCCCGCCGGCCGAGTGGCGGCAGGTGCGGGCCGCGGTAGCCGAGCGCCACCTGGGTGGCCATGTTGCCGAGGTGGCCCAGCGCCGCCACCATCTTCAACACCTGGCACAACTGGCGCACGAGGTAGAAGCGGCTGTGAAAGAGGCGCTGCAGCGCCTGGTCGCGCGCCGGCGGCGAGAGGCCCAGCAGCGTGCGGCGGGGACGGGAGAGCAGCGGGACGAGCCAGGCGAGCAGCACGGCTGCGCGCAGGGCCAGGCGGGCGGCGAGCGGCGCGCCGCGGTGGTAGTCGGCGAGGAAGCGGGCGGTCCGCGCCGGAGGGAAGACGACGCCGTTGACGGGCGGCATCACGGCCTTTAGCACCGTGATGGTCAGGCGGCGCTCGAAGGCGAAGAGGGTCATGGCGGCGAGGGGTCCTTGTTCGAGGTTCGAGGTCCCGGCTCCCGCGAGGGAGCCTTTTGGAAGGGGGTGGGGGTCTGGGGCTGCGCGGGGCCGAGCGCGGCCAGGCAGGCGCGGTCGAGGCGGGCGAGGCGCGCGCGGACGGTCGCCACGCGGGCGGGGCTGGCGCCCTTGGCGAGGCATGCGAAGACGGCGCGAGAGGATCGGTAGTTGAGGCGCGGGTCGGCGAAGAGCGCGGCGAGGACGCGAGGCACCTTCGACAAGACGCGGAGAATGGCGTTGAAGAGGATTTCCATGCCGATGTTGTCGAAAGCGCGGATCACGTTGCGCGTGAACTCCAGGTCGAGTGGGATGACGGCGGCGGCGTCGCCGAGCGCCGCGGCCTGCCGGCAAAGGTTTTCTTCCAGCAGCGCCCGCGCGGCGGCGGGCGGGCGGCGGCGGACGAGGCGCAGCCCCTCGACGGCCAGGGCGGTGCGGAGGTCGAAGAGGTCGCGGAGGATTTTGGCCGGGAGGCGCCCCTTTTCGTCGCCGTAGCGCAGGAGTTCGCTGAGGAGGTCAAGGCCGCCGCTCTGGCGGAAGTCGCGGACGACCACGCCGTCTCCGTGGCGGACGTCGAGGAGTCCCTCGCCTTCGAGACGCTCCACGGCCTCGCGGACCGTGAGGCGGCTGACCTCGAAGGTGTGGGCCAGATCGCGCTGGGGCGGGAGGCGGGCGCCGATAGCCCACGCGCCAGCCAGGATGTTCTGGCGCAGTTCGCCGGCCACGGTGTCGAGAGCGCGGGCGCGAGGCATGGGACGATGGGGAGATGGGGAGATGGGGAGATGGGGAGATGGATATCCCCCGCACCCAGCACCGCGGTACTCCGCCCGCACCCAACACCCAACACCCAAAGGCGCGGGACGAAGAGAGGTCAGAGGTCTGACCTCTGACCTCTTCATCCTCCCTTCCCGCCTCGATCGGCGCAAGATATTTCTTGCGCGCGCGTGCCGGGGAGACGTTGATTTCTCCGGGCGCGGCGGTACCATGGAGACAGTTGCTCGGCCCGTGGGCTGGGCGCGTCGGCACCTGCCGATTGATCGTGGTGGACATGGCGCAGCTGGTTAGCGCGTGAGGCTGTGGTCCTCAAGGTCGAGGGTTCGAACCCCTCTGTCCACCCTTCGTGACGTGAAGTGATCGGTCGTCGGCGGGCGACTGACCCCCGCGCATGATCTCCCCGAAAATCCCCAGCGGGTTCCGCGATTATCTCCCGGCGGAAGCGCTGGCGCGCCAGCGGTCGATCGACGCCGTGGTCGGCGTCTACCGCTCGTTCGGCTACCTGCCCATCGACACCCCGGCGGTCGAGTACCTGGAGGTGCTCCAGGGCAAGGGGGGCGACGAGTCCGACCGGCAGATCTTCCGCATCCAGCCGGGGCGGGAGGGGAAGGAAGAGACCGGGCTGCGCTTCGATCTCACCGTGCCGCTGGCGCGGTTCGTGGCGCAACACCAGAACGAACTGGAGTTCCCGTTCCGGCGATACCACGTCGGGCCGGTGTGGCGCGGCGAGAAGGCGCAGGTGAAGCGCGGGCGGTTCCGGGAGTTTCTGCAGTGCGACTTCGACCTGCTGGGCGTCGCGTCGGTCGCCGCCGACGCCGAGGCGGCTCTGGTGATCGCCGCCGCGATGACGGCGCTGGGCGCGCCGGGCTTTTGCATTCACGTGAACAACCGCCACCTGCTGGCCGGTCTCCTGGAGCGGCAGGGCGCGGCCGGCCATGCCGCGCACGTGCTCCGCTCCATTGATAAGTTGTCAAAGATCGGGCGGGAGGCGGTGCTGGAAGAGTTGCAGTTCGGCCCGCGCCCCAACGTGGAACTCCAGCGCACCGACCCCGCCGAGTACCAGCGCCGCTGCGACGCCCGCGAGCGGCTGATGGCGGAAGCGACCGCCGCGGCCATCCTGGACTTTCTTACCATCGACGCCGGCTCGAACGACGCCACGCTCGCCCTGGCCGCCGAACGGGTGAAGGGCAGCCCGCGCGGCGAACGGGGCGTGGCCGAACTGGCGCGCCTGCTGGAGATTTTCGCCGGCGCCGGCGCGCCCGCCGAGCGGCTGGTGGTCGACGTGGCCCTGGCCCGCGGGCTGGACTACTATACCGGCACGGTGTACGAGACGATGGTGGAAGGCTGCGCGGAGTTCGGCTCGGTCTGCTCCGGCGGGCGGTACGACGACCTCGCCGGCCTGTTCACGGAGCGGCGGCTGCCGGGAGTCGGCGCCTCCATCGGCCTCGACCGGCTGCTGGCCGTGCTGGCCCACGCCGGGGCGCCGGGGAAGGCCGGTCCGGCGGCCGACGCGCTGATCGTGATGTTCGACGAGCGTTTCGCGCCGCTGTACGCGAAGATGGCGGCCGACCTGCGCGCGGCCGGGCTAGTGGTGGAGGTCTACCCCGAGGCCGCGCCCGTCAAGCGCCAGTTCGCCTACGCCAGCCAGCGCGGCCACCGCGTGGCCGTCGTCGTCGGCGAGGACGAGGTGAAGGCCGGCACCGTCACGCTGAAGAACCTGGTCGCGCGCGCCGAAAGCAAGGGGCACGCCCCCGGCGACCTGGCCGCCGCCGTGCGGGCGATGATCGCGGCCGGGTGACCGGGCTGCTACGCGACGCGCCGTCAGCCCTTTTTCTTCGCGCCGACCTTGGCCGCGGCCTTGCGGGCGGCGGCTTCCTTTTCCTTCTCTTTGCGGCGCTCCCGTTCCTCCCGGATTTTTTTCGCTCCGGGGCAGCGCGACTGGAACTCGCACGAGGCGCACTCCGGCTCGGCCGCGTGGCAGACGCGGTCGCCGTGGTCGGCGACCAGTTCGCAGAAGGCGTTGATCGCCTCGCGGGAGTCGAAGTGCTTGGAAAGGAAGACCCCCAGTTGATGGTCGGTGACGCGCTCGCCGGCCACCTCCAGCCGGCGCAGGACGCGGGCGACGTTATCGAGCGGGGCGAAGGCGGGATGCTCCAGCGCGTACTGGGCGACGCTTTCCACCACCAGCGGGCCGGCGAGTTTCTCCAGTTTGGTGAAGGCGCGTTTCGTTTCGCCGGGCTTGAGGGCGAGCAGGTGATCCAGCGAGAGCACGTTGTACTCGTCGATGATCGCCGTGAGCAGTTTCTTGAGCCGCACGGCCCTGGCGCGGGCGTCGCCGATGCCCTGGGCTTCCATCAACGCCTGCACCTCCTGGGTCAGCGAGACCCGGAGTTCGTTCCAGTCGACGAACACCTTCATCGCCTGGTGCATGAAGGCCAGCGCGCGGCGGCTGGAGTCGCCCTCGGCCAGCACGGTGAAGATGGCCTGCTCGATGGGGCTGCGTTTCTGGCGCGGGAACTGGTCGCCGGCCTGCTTGGCCAGCGCCTTGTGCAGCGTGGGAATGTCCATGGGGTTCATGAGCCGGAAGTGAGGGCCGCAAACGGGGCGCCAGCCGGCGTGGGCGCCGCGGGTTGGGCGGTGGACTTCTGTTTCTCGGCGTTCCACCAGTCGCGCCAGCGGGCGGCCGCCGCGGCGCGCGCCCGGCGGCAGGCCTCCAGGGTGTCGGGCGGGGCGCCGGGGGGATCATCGGCGACGTAGTCGAACGACTCGCCGCCCGAATACTCGCGCAGGACGGCGAGGGCTTCGCGCCGCGCGTCGGGCCGCAGGTTGGCGTTGGCGAGCGCGTCCACGAGAATCGTCAGGTTCGGAGTGGAAGGCGCGGCCCGCAGCATGGCGAGAACGCGCATGGTGATCTCCGGGTCGCCGGTCAGGGCGGCGTCGAGCACGCGGGCACGGTCGGGCGCGGGGTCGAGCCGGGCCAGGGTGTAGAGGATGTCGCGCCGCAGCGGCAGGTCGGCGCTCCGGAAGACGCGCCAGAGGGCGTCGGCGAAGTCGCGGAAGGTCTTGTCGTCCGGGTCGGGTCGCCGCCCGATCCAGACCCGCCGGGCGAGTTCGGTCGCCAGGGGGACGAGCCGCGCGTCGAGCGGCGTGCGCGCCAGGATCGCCTCTCGCGCGCGGTTGACCGCGGCGTCGCCCAGGTCGGGAAGACGCGACAGCGCGTCGAACCGCAGGTCCTCACGGTCGCCCACCAGTTGGTCGAACAACCGGTCGAGGTCCGGGGCTTCCAGGAGGGCCGACCGCGCCAGCGCCGGACGCTGCAGCGGGCTGCCCTCTTCCGGCTTCTCTTCGGAACCGCAGCCGGAGGGGAAAGCGCCAGCCGCCAGCGCCGCCAACGCCGCCAGCCCCCAACGAGGCGCGCGGGCCGGGGGGCGCGAAGGCCGCGCGGCGCTCACCCCGGGCCCGGACCTTTCTTGCGGCGGGCGGCCGAACCGGCGCCAGACTTGGTGGCTGGCCGCGCGGCGGCTTTCCGGGCCGGTTTCGGCGCCTTGGTTTTCGCGGGGAGCCGGAAGCCGAGCCGCCTGGCGAAGCTCTTCACCGTGGCGCTGGCCTGGGCGCCGACGCTCTGCCAGTAGCGCAGGCGGTCGAGGTCGAGGGCGACGCTCTTCTGGAAGTCTTTCACCAGGGGGTCGTAGCGGCCGATGCACTCCAGATAGGCGCCGTCGCGCCGCTTGTGGTGGTTGAGCACCACGATGCGGAACGAAGGCCGGCCGGTGCGGCCGTGTCGGGCGAGACGAATTTTCACCGCCATGCGGGCACCTCGCGGGTTGGAGACGTGGACATCACGGATGACCGAGAACCTTTCCCAGGTTCATGCCGCGGACCTTCTGCCGTTTCCGGCGCTGCTTGACGAGGCGATGGTCGTACATTCGGCCAAGCATGCCGGAACCGGAGAGTTTCTGCATCATCTTCGACATTTCGCGGAACTGTTTCAGCAGCGCGTTCACGTCGACCACGGTCGTGCCCGACCCCTTGGCGATCCGCCGGCGGCGGGAGGCGTCGACCAGGTCGGGGCGGGTGCGTTCCTGGAAGGTCATGGAGCGGATGATCCCCTTGAGGCGGCCGAGGTCGTGGTCCTCGACCTCCAGGTCGCCCAGCGCCCCCATGCCCGGGATCATCTTGAGCAGGTCCTTCACCGACCCCATCTTCTCCATCATCTCCAACTGACCGAGAAAGTCGTCGAGCGAGAAGGTGCCCTCGAACATCTTCCGCGCGGCGGCCTCGGCCTGCTCCTGGTTGACGTGCTCCTGCACCTTCTCCACCAGGCCGACCACGTCGCCGAACCCCAGGATGCGCTCGGCCATGCCCTGTGGCCGGAACTCCTGCAGCGCCTCGGGCTTCTCGCCCACGCCGATGAACTTGATGGGCTTGCCCACCACGGCCTTCACGGAAATGGCCGCCCCACCGCGGGTGTCGCCGTCCAGTTTCGTCAGGATGATCCCGTCCAGCGGCAGGCGGCGGTTGAACCCCTCCGCCGAGGCCACGGCGTCCTGGCCCAGCATGCCGTCGCACACCAGGTAGACCTGGTCGGGCGCGGCCGCGCGGCGCACCTCCGCCAGTTCCCGCATCAGCGGCTCGTCGATGGCCAGCCGCCCGGCGGTGTCGAGCACCGTCACGTTGCACTGCTGCGCCAGGGCGTGCTTCACCGCCCGCTCGCAGACTTCCGGCGGGCGCCGGGTGTCGGGGTCCACGTAGACCGGCACCCCCAGTTGCCGCCCCAGCACCGCCAACTGGTCCACCGCGGCCGGCCGCTGGAGGTCAGCCGCCACCAGCAGCGGGTTGTTGCCCTTTTTCTTGAGGAAGAGCGCCAGTTTAGCGCAGGTGGTGGTCTTGCCGGACCCCTGCAGGCCGCACATCATGATCACGGTGGTGCCGCGCTGGGCGTTGAAGGGAATCCCCGGCTCCACCGGCCCCATGAACTCCACCAGCGTGTCGTGCACGGTCTTGATGATCACCTGCTCCGGACGCAGCGACTTCAACACCTCCTGGCCGAGCGCCCGTTCCTCCACCCGCTTGCAGAAGTCCTTGGCCACCTGGAAATGCACGTCGGCCTCCAGCAGCACGCGGCGGATCTCCCGCATCGTGGCCTTGAGGTCCGCGTCGGTCACCTTGCCGCGCGACTGCACGCCGCGGAAGATGTTCCGAAGGCTCTCCGTCAACGATTCCAGCATGCCGCCACCCTACCGTTCTCCGGGTCCGAGAACCATCAAGAAACCACCGTGACACCCGGCGGTCAAGGATCACCCGCCGGCGGGGGTGCGGATCGATCTTGTCCGCGCACCTCACGCGGCTTGGTGGCGCTTGATGTCCCGCGGACTCACATCGGGGTGGAGGCGTTGTCAGTCGCCGTTGCGCCACGCCACGCCCAGAGTTCCGTTGAGCGCGCCGATCCGCTGATCCGCCCCGCAAGCCAAGGCGGTTGCCGGATCAACCGGCGCGCAGAGTGCGCCCTACAGCCTCACGTCACCGCCACGATGGCGGCGGTGGGGGAGAGGACGATCCGCGCGCGGCTGCCGGCGGCTTCGGGATCGGGGAACCGCACGCGCAAACTGCGCGCGCCTTCGATCTCCGCCAAGAGCCTGTTTCGGTAGGCGCTTCGCCCGCGAGCACGAGCGAGAACGTGCCGGGCAAGGAGGGCGCGCGACAACATATTCGGGGCAATATGTCGAGCGCG
>JACQVU010000094.1 GCA_016209585.1 Planctomycetota bacterium | reverse complement strand
GACCTGCATGGACCGCCAGCCCGCTTCCAGCGGCGAGAGTCTTCCGGAGCCGGGCGCGACGCCCACGGCCCAGCCCGCTCCCGCGGCCGCCGCGAACGGCGGCGCCGCCGCCGTCCCCGATCGCCGCGGGTGGCTGTTCACGATGACCATCCTGGCGCTGGTGGTGCTCATCCCGCCGGTGGTGGTGCTGCTGCCGCTGGCGCCGGGGCGCGACGATGAGGTGCTCATCGAGGCGGAGAACTACGTGGAGGGCAACCTCATGCGCCAGGACCACGCCTACGGAGCCGGTGTGGTCATCGACGGCGGCCGGCGGCCGGCTTTCGCCGTCTACACCATGCACATGCCGCGGAGCGGCGAGTACGAAGTCAGCGCGCGCTACGCCGCCGGTATGGCGCGGCCGGTGAACCTCTTTCTCGACGGCACGCGGATCGCCCAGGCCTTCTCCGAGCCGACCGGCGGCTGGTATCCGGCCGACCAACGCGTCGTCGTGGTGAAACGCCACCTGTCGCTCTCCCAGGGAGAGCATCTTTTCCGGCTCGACGCCGACGGCCCGCCGCCGCACCTGGACTGGTTCCGCTTCCGCCTGGTGCGGGAGCGGGAGGAACCGGCCGGATGAGCCGCCACGCCAATCGCCGTACTCATGGCCGCTACCGCTGAAACCGCGGCGCCGTCGTCGCTCTACGGGGCGCTGGTCGATCGCCTGGGCGCGCCGCCCACGACCCGCGCCGACCTCTGGCGGCGGCTGGCGGAACGCACCGACCTTTCGCTCTCGCGGCCACGCCACGCGGCCCTGGTGGTGGAAAGCGCGCTGGCGCGGCGCGACGGCACGCCCTTCCTGGTGCTGCGGTCGCCGACCACGGGGCGGTACCTCACGGTGGAGGCGGAAATGATCCCCATCTGGCGGTCCATGGACGGCCGCCGGACGGTGCGCGAGTTGCTCGCGGTGGGCACGCGCGAGACCGGCGCGATGCCGGTGGACGGCGTGGCGGCGTTCCTCACCGAACTGGCCGCGGGCGGCTACCTGGAGGGGGGCGGACGCAAGGTGTGGGAGACGCTGGCGCGACGCCAGCACAAGGGGCGGTGGACGCGGCGGGTCCGCGACCTGCGCGACACGTTGTTCGAGCGCACAATCCCGCTTCCGGCCGTCGGGGCGCTTCCGGCCGCGCTGGGGCGGGTGCTGGGCGGGGCGTTGCGCCGGGGCGCGCTCTGGTGGGCCGCGGCGCCCGTCATCGCGGCCGGGCTGGTGCTGTTCGTCCAGAGCGTCACCAGCACCAAGGTCAACCTGTTCAAGACGGCAGATGACTACCTGCTCGGCATCATCTCCTATTTCCTGGTGAAGATGCTGCTGCACTTCCTGGGCGAGGTGCTGGGCGGCGCCGCGCTGGCCTCGCTGGGCCGCGTCACGCCGGGCGCGCTCTTCTTCAACTGGGGGCTGCCCGCGCTGATCATCGACACCGGGGAAATGGAACTGGTGGGTCGCTCGCACCGCCTTTCGTTGCTGCGGGCGAAATGCCTGGGGGACGTGGCGATCGGTTCGATCTCCTTCCTCCTCTTCTTCGCGCTGCGCCATTGGCAGGAGAGCGCTCCGGCGGTCGCGGCGGCGGGGTCTTCGGGCCACGTCGTCGCCGACCTGGCGCTCAAACTGGGCGTGATGGGCTTTTTCACCGCCATCATGCGCCTCAATCCGCTCCAGGCCACCGACGGCTGCCGGATGTTGAGCGAGTGGGTCGAGGCCCCCGACCTGCGCCGCCGCTCGTTCGCCTTCCTGCAGCGGGAACTGGTCAGGAAGTGGCGCCAGCGGGAGGCTTGGACGCCGCGCGAGCGCCTCTATCTCTGGTACGGCGTGGTGTCGGTCGCCTGGGTCGGGTTGCTGTCGTGGCTCGTGGTCGCCATCGGCCAACAGCGGATCGCCGAGATCGCGACCGACTTCACCGACGAGCGCCACCAACCGGGGATACTGCTCTTCGCGGCGTTGATCGCGATCTATCTCCTGCCGGTGGCGCTGATGGTGGTGGTCTTTCTTCTCCTCCTGCTGCGCGAGGGGTTGCGGACCGCGGCCTGGTTCCTCTTCTGGGCGCGGCTCAGCACCGTCACCCTGGTGCTGGCCGCGGCCGCCCTGGCGCCGCCGCTCGCCCTGCGGTTGCCGGGGTTGAACGGCGCGGCCTTCCTGGGGCCGGCGCTGTCCGTGTCCGGCATGGTCGGCGCGAGCGTCGCGGCGCTCACGCTGGCTCGCTACCTGACCCGGGCCGCCTACGCGCGCGGCGTCAGGTTGTGGGCCGTGGCGTTCGCCTGCTGGGCGGCGTCCGATCTCGCCCTGGCGCGCGTCGGAAGCGGGGTTGACCGCCCCGGTTGGCGGCTGGCCGGCGAGGGTCTCGCGGCCTTGGGCGCGCTGCTCTTCGCGGCCGGCGGCCTGCGTTTTTTCAGCCATTTCCTGCACACGGTGCTGCTGCCCGGCCAACGCCACCTCTCCTGGCTGCTGCTGGCGCTGGCGGCGCCGGCGGCGGCCGCGCCGGTGGCGCTTTTCTTTCTGGGGCCGCCGGCTCTCGCGGGCCAGGGCGCCGGCGCGCCGACGCTCGTGCTGTTCCAGGCGGCGGCGGCGGGGGGCGTGCTGCTGGGAGTGGTGCTGATGTTCCCGGCGCTGCGGGCGCTGGGCTTCTCGGTGTTCGGGCGGGCGTGGGCCATCACGGCGGCCGGGTTCGCCCTGGTGGCTGGCGCGCTCGGCGGGCGGCACGCGGCGCTGGTGGCGGGCTTCGCCGCGCCGCCGGGCGGGTGGGCGGTGGAAAGCGGCGCGCTGGTCACGCTCGCCGGCCTCTCGCTGCTGCTGCTGGTGAACCTCCGGCTGCGCGGCAAGGCGGAAGCCGCGGAAGCGGAAAGGTCGGGCGACGACAAGGTGACGTTGTTCCGCGGCTACTCCAAGATGCTCTTCGCCGTGCTGGAGAATCTGCGCACGCTGTGCGGTCGCGCCGTGTACGACACGCTGATCCGCCGGCTGGGCGCGTTCACCGTGGCGGAGTTCGGCGACCGCGCCGGGGGCGCTCCGCGCGACCCCGCGGCGGAGCGGGAGTCGATCCTGGAAACCGCCGCTCGCTGCCGCAAGATGTTCACCTACCTGGAGCGCGAGATGCTGCTGTTGACCGGAACCCATTTCGTCAACCGGATATTCACGAACGTCTACGACCGCCTCTACTGGGAGGAGCGTGAACTCCTGCAGTACTACGTGTTCAAGGACCTGGAGTGGGCGCGCCGCTTCGCCCAGACCCACGAGATGTCGCGCGCCCGCGGCGACATGCGCGCCTTCCTCTCGCAGGTGCCCATCCTCTCCCAACTGGACGAGCCCGAACTCGACCGCCTCATGGAGCGCATTCGCGTGCGCCACCTCCGGCCGGGCGACGCCGCCATCAGACAGGGCGAGATCGGCCACGAACTCTTCATCATCGAGGAGGGCGCGCTCATCGTCAGCCGCGACGTGGAGGGCCGCGTGCAGCCGGTCACCGCCCTGCGCCGCGGCGACTTCTTCGGCGAGAGCGCCCTGCGCCAGGCCGTGCCGCGCACCGCCACCGTCCGGGCCGACTCCCCGGCGCGCCTCATCGTCCTCCACCGCAACGACTTCCGCGACATCGACGCCGGCCGCCTCGCCATCCAGCGCAAAGTCACGGAGAAACTCGACGTGCTTGACCTCCTCTTGCGCATGCCGCTGCTGGCCGAGTTCAACACCGCGCACCTGGTGGAGATCGCCGAGCGCCTCGAACACCGCGCCTACGCGCCCGGCGACGTGATCATCCGCCAGGGCGACATCGGCGACCGGTTCTACATCATTGAGAGCGGCACGGTGCGCATCGACCTCACCGAGGCCGGCCAGACCCGCGTCATCGACCGCCTCTCCCGCGGCGAGTACTTCGGCGAGATCGCCCTCATGCAGTCCGTCCCACGCACCGCCTCCTGCGCCGCCGAGTCCCAAGTCTCCTGCCTGACCCTGGACGCCGCCACCTTCGGCGGCTATCTTTGCAACTACTTCGCCGCCAGCCACCACCTCACCCAGTTCTCGTCGCGGCGGCTGGACCGCACTCTGCGGGTGGCGAGCCTCCTGCGCGCCGGAAACGAAGCGCCGGAAGCGGCCGCGGCGCTCTTCGGCCGCTCCTGACCTGACGGCGCGGCCCGCCCGATGAACTGTTGGCACTGTGATCGCCCCGCCCACGGCGCCTGCGTCTTCTGCGGACGCGGCGTGTGCAAGCAACATGCCAAGAGCATGCCAAGCCTGGTGCAGGTCTACCGCGACAAGGCCGGCGCGATGAAGGCCATCGTCACGGAAAACGCCCTCCATTGCGGCGTCTGTCGCCCGCGCGAAGACCCCGTTGACCTTCCCGAGCTCGACGGCACCCGCCTCACCCTCTTCCTGGCCCGTGGCGACGAAGGCGCGGAGAAGAAGGCCTGACCACGGCCCCGGAGGTTCGCGGGGCGTCAGGCCAGCCCGCGCCAGAGATTCCGGGATTCCAGCGGGAAGGAGGCCCCGGCGCCCACGAGCGACAACCGCGGACCGATGCGGGCGGGGGCCAATGGCAGGCACGGAGACCTGCCCCACCGCGATGGCTGGCGCAACGGCCTGACCCATGGCCTTCTCCCTCCTCCGGGCACGTGATAGGCTGTCCACAGGCGATCGAATCCCGTGTTCCCCCGACCGCGATTCCGGCGCGGGGCGGCCTTCCCCGGATCGTGACGTTCGCGTGTTGTTTCTTCTTTTCGCTTCTCCGGTTCGCCTCGGCGCGGCTGGGGGCGGGAAACGAAGTGTGGCGAATGATGGACGACGGCGCGATCTCCGGGAGCGGCAATCGCTCGCGCGCCGCGCCGCGCCGGGAGGTGGAGCGGCGGGTGAGCCTGTCGGCGGAATGCAACCTCGCCTGCGGGTATTGCGCATGGGCGGAGGCGGCGGTTCCCATCGAGGGGCTGGGCGCCGCGCTGGCCGCGATGGGCGCGGCTTCCGGCGACGTGGTGGTTCTGACCGGCGGCGAGCCGGCGCTCAATCGGCGGTTGTTCGAGGCGATCAGCGCCGTGCGCCGCGCGGGATACGAGAAGGTGGCCATCGAGACCAACGGGTCGCTGGCCGTGTACGCGGCGTTCTTGCGGGCGCTGGAGCGCGCCGCGCCCTGCCTCGTGCGGGTGTCGCTGCCGCACGCCCAGCCTGAAAGTTACGGGCGGTTGGCCCGCCACGCGGAAGGCGCGGCCCGCGCGCTGGAGGGGGTGGCGGCGCTGCTTGACAGCCCGCGGCTTGAGGTGCTGGCGCGGGTAACGCTCTACGAGGGCAACGTCGGCGAGTTGCCGCACATCTTTCGTTTTGTCGCCGGACGGCGCGCGTTGCGCTCGGTCGAGATCGCGCTGGTGGAGAGCGACGAGCCGCGGTTCGCCCCCAGCCTGGACGGGCTGCTCAACGCGCTGGAAGCCGCGCTGCCGGCGGCGGGGGAGGCGGGGGTTCCGGCGCGCCTCGTCAACTTCCCGGCCTGCGTGGCGCACGCGCTGCCGGAGCAGCGTTTCGAGGGGGTGATGGAGGTGGGGCAGCGGGCCGGCCATGAGAAGGCCGCGTTCTGCGGCGAGTGCGACGCCGCGCCAGGCTGCGCCGGCTTCCCGCGCGGGGCGCTCCGGCGCTGGGAGGGGGAGGCGGCGTTCGGTCGGCGGGTGGCTCCGCAGCGCGGCACGGCCTTTCAGGCGTCGGGGCTGGAGCCGGACCTGGTCTGCGTCGAGAGCGAGGCTGGCGGCGCCGGCGCCGGCGCCGGGGCGGAGATCGTGGTCCGCGTCAATTGGCATTGCAACGAACGGTGCGGCTTCTGCTGGCTGGACCTCGCCCGGCCCACGGACCACGAGGCCGTGGTCGGGACGCTCCGGAAGTTGCTGGGGCCGCCGGCGCCGGCGCGGCTCTCGTTTTCGGGCGGGGAGCCGACGCTCAACCCCCGGCTGTTGGAGTACTGCGCCATGGCGCGCGAGGCCGGGGTGGCCCACCTGCGTTTGCAGACCAACGCCGCGGCGGTGGACGATTCGATGGCCCGGTCGCTGGCCGCGGCCGGGGTGAGATCGGCCCTCGTGGCACTGCACGCCCACACCGAGGAACTGAACCACGAGGTCACGCGGCGGCGGGGGATGTTCGCGCGCACGGTCGCGGGCATTCACCGGCTGGCCGCCGCCGGCGTGGAGGTGGAGTTGAACCACGTGATGTGCCGGGCGAACTACCGGGCGCTGCCCGAATTCGCGCGGTTCGCGCTCCGGGAGTTCCCGGGCGTGCCGGTGAGCCTCACGGCGGCCGTGCCGATGAACGAGGCGTTCGACGCGCGGGAGTGGTGCGTGCCCTTCCCGGCGCTGGCGCCTCCTCTCCGCGCGGCGCTGGACCAGATGCGGGCCGCCGGCCACCCGTTCAACCTCACCACTGGAACCTGCGGCCTGCCGCCGTGCGTGGTGGATGGCGACCCGCGCTATCTGCCTTCGCGAGAGACGGTGCCGCGTTCGCCGGTGATGAACATCGACTTCGCGCGCCTTCCGGCGTGCGGCGACTGTTCGTGGAACGATCTCTGCCCGGGCGTGCGGCGGCGCTATCTCCGGGCGTTCGGCGAGGCCGGCATTCGGGCTATTCCGTTTCCAGCCGCGTCGGCGCGAGCGCCGCTTCCCATCGCAGCCGGCGCGGCGCGGGGCGGAGGGGCCGTATGAACGCCGGCGCGCGCCAGCCGGAAGCAGCCACGGGCGCCGCGGCGCGGGCCGCGCGGCGGGAGCGCGGAGCCGTCACGCTCTCCGGCAAGCGGCGAGTCCACCGCGCCGGGTATGCCCCCTGGTACCAGGGGGACGATTTCTCGAGTTTCGAGGTCTGGCTCGGCCGGCGGTGCAACCAGCACTGCCCGTTCTGCTCCGTGGCGGACCTCGGACCAGACCTGGCGCCGACCGGGGAAGTGAGCCGCTGGTTCACGCTGGGCGCGCGGGCCTTCCGGCGCGTGATGTTCTGCGGCGGCGAACCGACCATTCGCCGCGATCTCTTCACGCTGCTGCGCCTGGCACGCGAGGCCGGGTTCGAGCGCGCCGTCCTGCTCACCAACGGCCTGATGCTGGCCTACCCGGAGTTCCTGCGCCGCGTGCTGGACGCTGGCGCGCTGAGCATCGGCCTCTCGCTGCACCACCACGCCGACGACGCGCTGGCCGCCCTGAGCGGCCATCCGCGCACCGGTCCGCTCGTGAAGCGCGCCTTGGCCGCGCTGGCCGAGGCGCAGCGGGCGAGGCCGGAGATGTTCCTCTATTTGTCGTGCGTGGTGAGCCGGCGCAACGTGAGCGACCTGGCCGGGTACGTGAGGTTCCTGGCCGTGGAGCGCGCCCGCACCGGCCTGCGCTTCATGGTCGCGTTCGCCCTGGTCCGGCCCGAAGGCGGGGCGCTTCGCAACTTCGACCAGTTCGTGCCGCGCGTGCGCCCGGCCGCCGCCGCCGTCGCGGAGGCCTGCGCTCGCCTCGCAGCGGAGGACATTCCCGCCGTCTTCTACCACTTTCCGCTCTGCGCCGTCCCGCCGGAGTGGATGAACCACTCAGGCGAGATCTACTACGACGACGTCTACCTCCATCCGCCCGATCTGCGGCCGGAGCCAGCCACGGGGCGGGACTTCACCTACGGGCCGGAATGCGCCACCTGCGTCCATCGCCCCGCGTGCGTGGGGCTGCCCAGTGCCTATGCCGCGCGTTTCGGCTTCGAGGAACTCGCCCCGGTTCTCGCTTCCCCCGGCGCCTGACAACCGATCACTGACAACTCGAACTTGCGTTTCGCGCTTGCGCCCTTCTTCGTCGCCGCTAGAATCGAAGGGTTCGCCCAATGCCCCGGCCACTAGGCTCCGCCGCTCAAGGACCAGACCCGTCATGCCCGAAGCGCCGCCCGCCGCGTCCGCCATCTACGGCGAATTGATCGAACTGATCAACCAGCTGGCGCTGGCCGAGGGGTTCGCGGCGCGCAAGGAGGAGCCGCCCGAGGGCACCTCCCCGATCTATGAGGTCAAGGACAAACTGGAGCGCAAGTACTGGGCCACCGCGGCCAAAATGGTCGAGTCCGTCGTCACCGCCGACCTGCCCGACAACCTGACTTTCAGCCGCGACCAGGAACTCTTCCTGAACTTCGGCTTCTTCACCCATGAGTCCGTGGTCTGGTCGCTGGAGGAGGTCAAGAAAATCTACGACTTCACCCAGCGCGAAGGGTTCTACCGGGTGAAGTTCATCACCGACACGCTCAACGCCTGCTACCGGCAGACCAAGCGGGTCGACCGGATGAAACAACTTGTGAAGGAGCAGGCGGGCATCCAGAAGTCGATCGCCGACCACCCCGAGGAACTCGGCGGCCTGCGCAAAGAGCGCGACCAGGAAATCCGCGCCTCCCTCGGGCCCGACGCCCCCAAGGCGGTGGCGCTGTTCGACAAGTGGGAAAGTCTGATCGTCCCCTACCTGGACATGGAGGCCGTCAGCCGGCAGGGAGGCTTCTCCGGCAAGGAGCAGATTCTCAAGTTCAACAAACTGCGTGACGATCTCAACGCCGTCCGGGCTTCGATCTCGGCCGTCCTGAACAAGTATCCCGAAGGGAAGATGGGGGTGGAGGGCTTCCTGGAGTCGATCCAGGCCAAGCACCGCGAGATGCAGGACCTCAAACTGGATCTCGAGATGGCCGAGAACAAGATTTTCAAGGAAGAGCACGAGGTCAAGGCCATCAACGACTCCAAGTGCAAGGAAGACCTGCGCGGCGCCGTGAACTTCAACAAGGCGCTCATGACCATCTCCGCGCGCAAGGCCGGCATCACGCCCAACGCCATGCCCATGAAGAAGGTGCGCTTCATCAAGCCCGATGAAATCCGCGCGGCCCTGGCCCACATCGAGGATTACGACCCCAACGTCTTCAACAACCGGCGCGTCAAGAAAACGGGCCGCCCGGAAGTGGTCCTCTGCCCCGGCACCGGCAACGGCGTCTACGACTTCGTCAACGACCGCCTGCTCCTGCCCACCATGGTCCCGCGTGAGCCGCTGGAATCCACCGCGGCCGCGGTCTGCATGTACCGCGACGACATCGACCAGCAACTCAACGAGCGGGCGATGATCAGCGCCTTCAAGCGCGACATCAAGGAACACGGCAAGATCCGCTCGGCCATCAAACTCCGCCAACTCTTCTTCAAGTACTACCTCATCTGGATGGTCAAGGAGGCCAAGGGCATCGCCAGCCTCGGCCGCGAGGAGCGCGCCTGGTTCGAGTACCGCATCGCCCCCAAGAAACTCGAACCCCGCACCCCCGTCGAACTCCGCAACCTCAACGCCAAAGACATGCGCGCCATCCGCGACCAGGTCGCCGCCAAAAGCCCCCTGGCCGGCGAGGACCACCAGAAACTCGCCATCCTCTCCTTCCACCTGGAAGAGAAAGACAAGGCCCTGGCCCATATCATGGAGGCCTACAAGCAACTGCCGACCTCCAGCGACGTGCTCCTCAACGTCGGCATCATCCACAAGGCCATGAACAAGGATGCGAAGCCCTATCTCCAGAAGTACCTCACCAGCGCGGAACAGTCCTGGTGGACCAAAAAGGCCCAGGAACTCATGCGCTGAACGCTCCGTGCCACCTCGCGACCACCAAGGAAACCCGCCGCCGTGCCCAAGCGCATCCTGATCTGTGACGACGCCGAGGCCGTCGCCCGCAACATTGAGACCATGCTCACGCAGGAAGGGTACGAGTGCCGCGTGGTCACCGACGGCGAAGCCTGCTACCAGGCCGCCACCTCCGAGCACTTCGACCTGCTCTGCCTGGATGTCAAAATGCCCGGCTTCAGCGGCGCCGAGGTCATCGACGTCATTGAGGTCGAACGCCCCGACCTCAACGTCCTGGTCGTCTCCGGCATCCGATCCCGCAAGGAGCGCGAGGAGGTTGAGGAAAACCCTATGGTCCGCGGCTGGGTGGACAAGCCCTTCACCAGGGCCACGCTCGTGGCCATCGTGGAGGGGATCATCGGCAAGGCGGCCGACGCCT
>JACQVU010000096.1 GCA_016209585.1 Planctomycetota bacterium | reverse complement strand
CGTTGCCCGAAACGCCGCCGTTCGGCTCGAACCGCGTGAAGATGAAGGCGTCGACGAACTCCTCCAGCGGCACGCCATGCTGCAGGCCGAGAGAGATGGAAATGGCGAACGAGTTCATCAGCGACCGGAAGGCCGCGCCCTCCTTGTGCATGTCGATGAAGATCTCGCCGAGCGAGCGGTCGTCGTACTCGCCGGTGCGCAGGTAGACCTTGTGCCCGCCCACGATGGCCTTCTGCGTGTAGCCCGCGCGGCGGTTGGGAAGCCGGCGGCGGTGGGCGATGTAGCGGTGGTAGACCCGCTCGACCACCTGGACGGGCGCGGCGGCCGCCGCCGCCGGGGCGCGGAGGTCGTCGGTGGCGTCGGCGTCGGCGTCGAGGTCTCCGAAAAGCGCCGCGTCGCCCGTGGCGTTGAGTGGCTGGGAGAGTTTGGAGCCGTCGCGGTAGATGGCGATGGCCTTGGTCATCAGTTTCCAACTGAGGAGGTAGGCCGCGTCAACGTCGCCCACGGTGGTGTCGGCGGGCATGTTGATGGTTTTGCTGATGGCGCCGGAGATGAAGGGCTGGGCGGCGGCCATCATGCGGATGTGGGCCTCGGCGCGGATGAAGCGGGCGCCGTATTTGCCGCAGCGGCTGGCGCAGTCGAAGACCGGGAGGTGTTCGGGTTTGAGGTGGGGCGCGCCCTCCAGAGTCATGCGGCCGCAGACGTGGTCCGAGGCCGCGGCGATCTGCCCGGCCGTGAAGCCGAGGGCGGCGAGCAGGTTGAAGCCGTGGCGGGCCAGGATTTCGTCGGAGAGGCGCAGCGTGTCGCGGACGAACTCCTCGCCGAGCACGTGTTTGTTGAACGCGAACGCGAGTTCGAAGGCGCCGGGAAGTTGCTCCTCGACTTTCTTGAGGGCGGCGTCGGTGAAGCCGGCGGCGCGCAGCGAGTCGCGGTTGACGTGCGGCGCGCCGTCGAGGCTCAGCGCGCCGAGGCAGAAGCGCGACATGGCCGCCACCTGCTCGGTCGTGTAGCCCAGGCGGGCGAGGGCGGCGGGGACGGAGTGGTTGATGATCTTGAAGTAGCCGCCGCCGGCGAGTTTCTTGTACTTGACGATGGCGTAGTCCGGCTCGATGCCGGTGGTGTCACAGTCCATGACCAGCCCGATGGTATTGTGGCTCACGAAGCCATTGGCCACATACGTTACGTTGTCGGGAACGGAAAGGTCGTAGGTCAGTTCCTCCTCGCCGAGTTCCGCCGAGCCCACGCGATCGTAGAAGAACGACAGCAGCCTCCTCACTTCAGCGTCTCCGGTGCGTTCGAGCACCTCTTGCGCGGCGCGACGCGACACAAGTCCCGTGCGTGAGAGAGCGAGCAGCAGCCGCTTTCGAAGCGAGTCGTTATCGGGAACGAGGCGTTCGATCATCGCCCGTGTCATGGGAACGTAGTCCCGCCGACCCGCCTGCGCATGATCGCCGGACGCGACGGCGGACTTCTTGCGCGCGCCGATGAAGCCCACGTCAGCCAGCCAGCGGGCGTTGTACGAGAGATTGAGGAGTCGCATGCAGGCCATGGGCGACTTGCCCCATCCCGTGATGTCGATTTTCCTGGTCACCGGGAACCCCAGGCTGAGCAGCAGGGTTTGGACGTCGGCCGCGAACTCGAAGGAGGTCGTTGACCAGGAGGGAGCGCCCACGGTGACGGTTCCGTCCGCTTCATACAGGCCACGAAGGAACGCACCGTACACACGGCGAGAATTCGAGTGCAGCACCGAGTCGGGGATGCGAGGACGATACCCTTTTCCGGAGTGGTCGGCGTTGGGCGGGGTTTTCGCGAAGCCGCATGCTTCCCACCAGAGAGCGAGCGTCACGGAATTGAAAGCCACCTCCGTGTATCCTTCCCTCGGAGTGGCGTGCGCCTCGATCTCAAACATCCCGCGACCAAGCGAAACGAGCCGGTCGACCACGTCGCCGTCCTCCGCCGAGACGCAGAAACGGATACCGCGCGCGTGAAGCGACCCGTCACCCATGAAGTAACCGACAAGTTCCGCCAATTCCTCCGTCATGCGGCGTGGAACCTGAATATGATCGCCCGTCCAGTACGTCTCCGGCGGCGGGGGAAGCGTGACCTCCCGCGGCGCGCCCACCAATGAGTCGAGCGCGAGCGGGATGAGGTCGCCTTCCTCGATTTCAGCGAATCGGCGCCACCCCCACGCTCCGTCGGAATCAACCACCTTGATGCGATGGGCAGGAGTGCCGCGGATTGAGTAGCCGCGTGAAGTTTCGACGTCCACCACGTTTTCCACGCCGTTGATGAAGAACTTCGTCGCGGCACGAGCACCTTCGTCGGTCGCCACCTCGATCCTGATGTCCTGCCACTTCTCTCCGTTCGGATCGCCGAGCGAGCGCAGGCGAACCAGACCGCGATCGGTGGGAACCAGCGAACCACCCACAAGGCATCCCGTCGGCGCGATCACCGTGACCTGCGCGTTGCGGTAGCCGTGCTGCTCGCCGAGAGCAAGCGCGCGATCCCACGCGCGGCGGGCGGCGGCCAGCAGGTAGTCGGGCGTATGGGCGGGGTCGATGCCCACGGGCGTGATGCTCAGCCCTTCGTACTCCGACGCCGGCGCGTTGTGCGCGGCGCGGCGGTGGTTGCGGGCCACGCGCAGCATGGCGGCGCGGTTCCTGCGGAAGCCGGCGAACGGCCCCATTTCCGCCGCCATTTCGGCGCTGACGGCGTACGACTGGCCGGTGAGAATGGCCGTGATGGCGCCGCAGACTCCGAGGGCTTCGGGCGAGTCGTACGGAACGCCGGCCACCATGAGGATGGTGCCCAGGTTGGCGTAGCCCAGGCCGAGCGTGCGGTAGCGGTACGAGCGCCGGGCGATCTCGGCGCTGGGGAACTGGGCCATGGTCACCGAGATTTCGAGGACGATGGTCCAGAGGCGGGTGGCGTGCTCGAAGCCGGCCACGTCGAACTTCGCTGTGTCGAAGTCGAAGAAGCGGGCGAGGTTGAGCGACGCCAGGTTGCACGCCGTGTCGTCGAGGAAGAGATACTCGCTGCAGGGATTAGACGAATTGATCCTTCCGTCCTCCGGGCAGGTGTGCCACTCGTTGATGGTCGTGTCGAACTGCACGCCCGGATCGGCCGAGGCCCACGCCGCGCCGCAGATCTGTTCCCACAGATCGCGCGCCGGGAGTTTCTTCGACACCTTGCGGTCGGTCCGGCGGATGAGGCTCCACTCGCCCCCCTGCTCGACGGCGTCAAGAAAGGCGTTCGGCAACCGGATCGAGTTGTTCGAGTTCTGGCCGGAGACCGTGGTGTAGGCGTCGCCGTTCCAGTCGGTGTCGTAGGTCTCGAACGTGATGCCCGTGTACCCCTGCTTCGCCAGGTCGATCACGCGCCGAACGTAGGTTTCGGGCACGAAGGCGTCCCGCGCCCCGCACACCGCCTTCCTCAGCGCGCGGTTGGTCTTCGCCGAGAAGCGAGCGTCCCCTTCGCCCGCCTCCGGCGCCGCGCACGCCTCCATCACCACCGTCAGCGCGCGGCTCATGGCGTGCGAGCCGGCGACCAGCGCCGCCACCTTGCGCTCTTCCACCGCCTTCCAGTTGATGAAGGCCTCGATGTCGGGGTGGTCGATGTCCACCACCACCATCTTCGCCGCCCGCCGCGTCGTCCCGCCGGACTTGATCGCCCCCGCGGCGCGGTCGCCGATGCGCAGGAACGACATCAGGCCCGACGACTTCCCGCCGCCGCTGAGCCGCTCGTTCTCCCCCCGGAGCGCGGAAAAGTTCGTGCCGGTGCCCGAGCCGTACTTGAACAACCGCGCCTCCCGGACCCAGAGGTCCATGATGCCGCCGTCGTTCACAAGATCGTCCGACACCGACTGGATGAAGCAGGCATGCGGTTGCGGGTGCTCGTAGGCGTTGTCCGATTTCCTCAGTTCCCCGGTCTCCGCGTCGCAGTAGTAGTGCCCCTGCGCCGGGCCGGAAATGCCGTAGGCCCAGTGCAGCCCGGTGTTGAACCATTGCGGGCTGTTGGGCGCGCCCATCTGCATGGCCAGCATGCGGCACATCTCGTCGTAGAAGGCGCGGGCGTCAGCCTCAGCGTCGAAGTAGCGGTGTTTCCAGCCCCAGTAAGTCCAGCAACCAGCCATGCGGTGGAAGACCTGGCGCACGTCGGTTTCGCCCACGAATCGCTCTTTCTCCGGCAGCCGTTCCAGCGCGGCCACGTCGGGAACCTGGTGCCAGAGCCACTGCGGCACGCCCTCTTCGGGCACGGCCGCCGCCTTCGCCGGCACCCCCGCCCGCCGGAAGTATTTTTGGGCGATGATGTCCACCGCCACCTGCGTCCAGAACGAGGGCGCCTGGATGTTGTTCTGCTCGAACACCATCGAGCCGTCGGGATTCACGATTTTCGACGAACGCTCGGCGAACTGGATGCCGGCGTACGGGCTTTCGTTCTCGGCGGTGAAGCGGCGGGAGAGTTTCATGGGCAGTCGTCAGTTATCAGTTGTCAGTTATCAGGAGCCAGTTGCCAGGAGCCCGGGGCGCACCCCTGATCTCTGACAACTGATAACTGACAACCGCTTGCGGAGCTCAGCCTTTGACGAAGGGCAGCGTGAGGCCCTTCTGGTCCTGGTACTTGCCGCCCTTGTCGGCGTAGGAGACTTCGCAGACCCGCTCGGCCCGGAGGAAGAGGATTTGCGCAATTCCTTCGTTGGCATAGATCTTCGCGGGAAGCGGAGCCGTGTTGCTGATCTCGATGGTGATGCGCCCCTTCCACTCCGGTTCGAGGGGCGTGACGTTGACGATGATGCCGCACCGGGCGTAGGTGGACTTGCCGACGCAGATCGCCAGCACGTCCCTGGGGATCTCGAAGTATTCCACCGTTTCCGCCAGCGCGAAGGAGTTGGGCGGGATGACGCAGTGGTCGCCCTCGATATCGACGAACGAGTGGGGGTCGAACTTCTTGGGGTCGACCACCGGCGAGAAGATGTTGGTGAAGACTTTGAACTTGCGCCCCACCCGCACGTCGTAGCCGTAAGAGGTGACGCCGTAAGAGACCAGGCCGGGGCGGTGCACCCCCTCAGCCTTCGGCTCGATGACGATGCTGCTCCGAATCTGCCCGTCGCTGAGAATCCCCATGGCACCCCCACAACGCTCCGCCGGCACGCGAGGCCGACAAACTCCCCCCGGTCGAATCGCCCCCGATCCGACACCCTTGGCCAACGCCGGCCAGAACAGAACGAACCAACACTACCGACGAAATGCCCCTTGTTCGCGCCCGTCTCTACCGACCAAACCCCGTCGGTGGATAGCGCTGCCCCAGAGTCGCTGGCTTTCCTTCCGACAATCACCACCGGCGCAAGCAAAACTGCTATCGCTGGTGGGAGCACCTCTTATATGTCCCACCGGTCGTGTCCCGCAACCGAAAACATGGTTTTTAACTAGTCGTTTCGTGATAACCATGACGCAACGTAAGTCGGCACTCACGGTTACGGCGACACGCTCTGCGAAAAAAAAGTTTTGTCAACGGTTGCCACCCGCCGAAGAACCGCACCGAACAGTATCACAGGCGGTGCGGACGTTCCGGTTGCGATGTCATTAAACACCGTAACGTGTTCTGCTGCAAGTACTTACCGCGCGTAAGATCCAAACGGGAAAAACGTGGTAGTTGAAGGTGGTGTTGGCAGCAGCGCTACCACCCGGCGCTGGCAGCCATGATCTCGCCGGCGTGTTTTGCTTCCCAAGCGGACTTGAACTTCTCGAACTCCGATGAGTGGAAGTACTGCGGTGTCACCCGCCGTTCGAGGTATTGGAAGTAGGCCGCGCCGGAGACCGGCTGGCCTCCCTCCGTGATGGTCTTTCCGTCGGTGTCCACCGGTTCCAGCGCGAACTCCACCGACCCCCGCTTGCGGTTGAACTTGCGGTCGGGAAGGCGAAGCAGGTCTTCCGGTTTCAGGCCCAGGCTGGGTTCGCGGGTGGTCGCCACATCCTGGACCAGGTCTTTCAGTTGCGGGCGGGAGAGTTTCTCGTGGCGCACCCTGGCGATCTCGATGTTGGCGTCGAGAACGATCCCCTCCACTTCCTCTATATATTGCGCCTGGGCCGCGGCGTTGGTGCGGTCTTTGAAACCGAAGTCCACGTTGGTCGCCCCGCCGGCCTCGTTGCCGAACATCTCCAACCCGCGCGGGTACCAGGTGTTGATCGCCCGCTGGATGGCGTCCAGCGAGAACTCCCCCTTCTCCGCCGCGGCCTCGCCGGCCAGCAGGCGGAGGAAGCGGCGGCCGGTGGCGAGGTGGAAGCCCTCTTCGGAGAACATCGGCCCCATGGAGCGGGCCATGGGGGCGTAGGAGAAGGTGCGCTGCATGTCGAGTTGGTACTTGCCCACCAGGTCGATGACCGCGGCGAACATGGCGTTGTCGAGGAAGTTGGCGAACTCCATGTTGAAGGCGTCGAGAACGTGATCGCCGGTGCGCATGGCCAGCAGTTCCTCGACGGTCTCGCGCGCCACGTCGCCGTGTCCGGGCCGTTTCCAGGTGGGGTCGCGGTCGAGCACCCAGAACATCTGGTAGGCGTGGCGCAGTTCCTCGGCCATGATCCGCAGGATGGCGTGCTGGGCCTCGTTGTCGTGCGCCCGCTCCAGCGTCTCGCGGTGCTGCTGGATCGACCCGAACTCGGTCGAGCACTGTGCCCGGATGATCCCCTTGGCGGTGTAGAACATGTTCCCGCCCATGTCGCGGGCGCGCTCCATGCGCCTGCGCCCCTGGAAGCGGCCGTGTTCGATGAGGTCGCTTTTCAGCCCGCTGATTTTGGCCGCGAGCACGAAGGGCGTCTGCCCGTGAAAATGGGTGTCCCAGTTCTCGGTGAGGAGGCGCAGTTCCGGGAACTCCCGCGTCTGCCAGTCGAGGAAGGCCTTGTGGTGGTGGTCGGAGATGTATTCTAACTGGTAGTCAGCCATGGGCGGCTCCGGTGGAGGCGGGCGGGGTCCGCTCCGCCACCGATCAAGACTAGCCGACGCGCGGCCCGCCGGCTTTGAGCCACCTCACGCCGGGCGGCTGGCAATTGGTCATGGGCAACCTGGTCTCCATTCTGGTGCCGGCCTTCAACGAGCGTCGCTTCCTGGAGGAGGCCGTGCGGCGGCTGGCGCACGCGAGCCTGCCGGGCGGGGTGGAGCGGGAGATCATCGTGGTGGACGACGGCTCCACCGACGGCACGGCCGAGGTGGCGGCGCGCCTGGCCGCGGCGTTGCCGAGGTTGGTGCGGTTCGTCCGGCTGGAGGCGAACCAGGGAAAAGGGGCGGCGCTGCGGCGCGCCATTCGGGAGATGCGCGGCGACCTGGCGGTCGTCCAGGACGCCGACCTGGAGTATGACCCCGCCGACCTCCCGGCGCTGTTGAACCCCATACTCGACGGCCGGGCCGACGTGGTGTACGGCAGCCGTTTCCTGCCCGGGGGCGAGCGGCGGGCGATCTATTTCACGCACACGCTGGGGAACACGTTCATCACCTTCCTCTCGAACCTCTGCACGAACCTGAACCTGACCGACGTGGAGACCGGGGCCAAGGCGTTCCGGGCGTCGCTGCTGCGGAGCATTCCGATCCGCTCGAATCGTTTCGGGTTCGAGGTGGAGATCACCGCGAAGGTGGCCCGGCGCGGAGCCAGGGTGTACGAAACACCCATCCGCTACCACGGCCGATCCTACGTCGACGGCAAGAAAATCCGCTGGACCGACGGGCTGGCCGCCCTCGGCGTCATCCTCTGGAACCGGCTGGTCGACGACTCCACCCCGCCGCCGTCGGCGGCCGGTGGGAAGGGGCGCGCGGGGGAGGAGGCGCTGCGCACGCTGGCGCGCGCCCGGCGCTTCAACGCCTGGATGGCGGAGCGCGTCGCTCCCTTCCTGGGCGAGCGCATCCTGGAGATCGGCGCCGGCATCGGCACGCTCTCGGCCTTCCTGCCGCGGCGGGGATTGCTGCTGGTCTCGGACATCGAGGAACGCTACATCTCTTTCCTGGCCGACGAGTTCCGGCACGCGCCGGGCGTCGAGGTGGCGCGGGTAGACCTTCTGTCCGACGCCGACTTCGCCGGTCTGGCCGCGCGCCGGCTGGACACGGCCGTCTGCCTCAACGTGCTGGAGCACGTGGCCGACGACCGCGCCGCGCTGGCGCGCATCCAGCGCGCGCTGGCCCCCGGCGGGCGCGTGGTGCTGCTGGCGCCGCAGTACCCCGCGCTCTTCTCGGCCTACGACCGCATGGTCGGCCACCACCGCCGCTACACCCGTGCGACACTGGCCCGCGTGGTCCGCGCCGCCGGCTTCCGGCTGGAACACCTCTCCAGTTTCAACTTCGCCGGCATTCTCGGATGGCTGGTCAACAGCCGCTGGCTGGGCCGCGCGCGGCTGGGCGGCGCGCAGGTGCGGCTGTTCGACGCGCTGACGCCGATCTTTCGGTGGTGCGAAACCTTGCTGCCGCTGCCCGGCCTGTCGCTGATCGCGGTGGCGCGCAAGCCGTGGAGCGCGCGAGTGGTCGCGTCACATGCCGATGCCGCCGTCCACGCGGATGGTGGCGCCGGTGACGTAGCGGGCGAAGTCGGAGGCCAGCCAGAGGACGGCGCCGGCGACGTCGCCCGGCTCGCCCAGGCGCCCCAGCGGGCAGGCGGCGGCGAGTGAGGCGAGTTTGTCGGCGCCGAGAGCGCCGACCATGTCGGTGGCCACGAAGCCGGGAAGGACGCCGTTGACCAGCACGCCGCGGGAGGCGAGTTCGCGGGCCGCGGACTTGGTGAACGCGGCCACGCCCCCCTTGGAGGCCGCGTAGTTGGCCTGGCCGGCGTTGCCGATGTCGCCCACCACCGAGCCGATGTTGATGATCCGGCCGCCCCGCCGTTTGAGGAAGTTGCGCATGAGGGCGCGGGTCATGCGGAAGACGCCGCCCAGGTTGGTTTCCACCACCGTGTTCCAGTCGTCGTCGGACATGCGGGCCAGCAGGCCGTCGCGGGTGACGCCGGCGTTGTTCACCAGGATGTCCACGCCGCCGAAGTCCGCCAGCGCGCGCTCCACGGCCGCGGCCACGGCCGCGCTGTCGGCCACGTCGCAGCCATAGGCCCGCGCGGCGCCGCCGGCGGCGGCGATGGCCCTGGCGGTTTCGCCGGCGCGTTCCTCGGTGGTGGCGAAGCAGGCCACGGCGGCGCCGGCGCGGCCGAGCGTCTCAGCCACGGCGCGGCCGATGCCGCGCGACGCCCCGGTCACCAGCGCCACGCGCCCCGACAGGTTGATCTCAATCATAGGCGGTTCCCCTCTCCCCCGCCGGCCGGCGCGGCCGCGGCGGTTGGCACGATGGCGTCGAGGTCGGCCACGGAGGCGACGTTGGCGCACGAAAGGCTGGGGTCGATGCGCCGGACCATCCCGGTGAGCGCCGCGCCCGGCCCGACCTCCCAGAACCTTCGCGCGCCGGCCGCGGCCATGGCGCGCACGGCCGAGAGCCAGAGCACCGGGGCGGTCAGTTGGCGAACGAGGTTGGCCTTGATCTGATCGCCGCACGTGGTCGCCGCGCCGGTCACGTTGCAGAAGACGGGAGTCGCGGGGTCGCGAAAAGTCATGCCGGCGATCATGGCGGCCAGCCGCTCCTGGGCGGGGAGCATGAGGGGGGAATGGAAAGCGCCGGCCACCTTGAGTTCAACGGCGCGGCGCGCCCCCGCGGCCTTGGCCAGGGAAGAGGCGCGGGTCACGGTGGCCACGTCACCGGAGATGACGATTTGCTCCGGCTCGTTCACGTTGGCCACCCGCGCCACGCCGCCGCCTTCCCGCTGGGCCTGCTCGCAGACCTCCCGCGCGCGATCTTCCGCGAGACCGATCAGCGAGGCCATCGCCCCCGGCCGCTGATCGCAGGCTTCCTGCATCCAGCGGCCGCGGCTCGCCACCAGCCGCAGCGCGTCGTCGAACGGCAGCGCCTGGGCGAAGACCAGCGCGGTGTACTCGCCCAGCGAAAGCCCCGCCGCCGCCGCCGCGTGGGGGCCGAGATCGCCGAGCCGTTCGCCCAGCGCGTCAAGCAACGCCAGGCTGGTGACGAAGATCGCCGGCTGGGAGACGTCGGTGCGGCGCAGGCGTTCTTCCGGGCCGTGAAAGCAGAGCGCCGCGAGGTCGAAACCCAGCAGCCGGTTGGCGGTCTCGAACCGTCGCCGGGCGGCGGGGCAGGCGGCGCACAGGTCGCGGCCCATGCCGACGGTCTGCGCGCCCTGGCCGGGGAAGATGAACGCCACGTCGCGCGCGGAACCCGTGGTGACCCCCGCCATTGGTCTTGCCGACCGGCCGTCACGCGCCGGTGAACTGCGCCAGCCCGTCCTGAATCTTGTCGTTGATGCGACCTTCGATGGCCCGCCTGGTCGTGCCGATGCTGCTCTGGATGGCCCGCGCGCTGGAGCGCCCATGGGCGATCATCGAGATGCCGTTCACGCCCAGCAGCGGCGCGCAGCCGACCGAGGCGTAGTCCAGACGATCGGCGAAGGCCGCGGCGAACTCGCGCATGCCGGCGCCCCCGGAGTTGGCCGGGGAGGAGGGGGGCCTTTCGCCGAGGAGCCGTTTGAAGAGGGTGACGAGCGACTCGGAAAGCCCCTCGGCCGTCTTGAGCACCACGTTGCCCACGAACCCCTCGCAGACCACCACGGTGGCCTTGCCCTTGAAGATGTCGCCGCCCTCGACGTTGCCCACGAAGTTGAGCGGCGACTGGGTGAAGATGGCGTTGGTCTCCTTCACCAGTTCG
>JACQVU010000091.1 GCA_016209585.1 Planctomycetota bacterium | reverse complement strand
GTCAAGCCGGGCTGTGGGGTATTAAAAGAAAAAAAGCGACGCCCCGCCTCAGCCGGCGCGGCAAACCGGCGACATTCCCGGGGCGATTGGGGTCAACCCCCGCCGCCGCCATCGGCAAACCACTACCGCCAACGGAGTTACGCACAGCGCAAGCGGCTCGGGTTTGTGGGAGAGCCTCCCTTGATCTCCCGCCCCGCCGGCCTACAATACGGGCGATCGCTGCACTAACCTGGGGAATTAGCGGTGCCCTGTAACCCGCAATCCGCTTCAGCGGGAGTGACAGGCGTTCCGAGGCCGCGGTGCGTGGCCCGGTGACGGCGCGGAGGCGTTGACGTGAAGGCCCGGCGGGAAGGGGGAGTTTCGAACCTGGTCAGGTGCGAAAGCAAGCAGCCATAAGATTCCCACCCTCTGTTCCGTCGGTCGCCGGATCCGAGCCCACTGACCGGCACTGGTCCAAGGCACGGGTCGGAGAACGTGTGCAGCGGTTTTTCCTAGCCCGGCTTTCTCACCGCGGAGTTTTTGCGCGAGAGAACGCGGAGGAAAACGACCCCCCGAGGAACCTCTCCCTCGGCGTTCTCCGCGCCTCGGCGGTGAATATAGAAGTCATTCCGGCGCGAACTGACTCGCATCGCGCCCGGCGGGGCGCGCCTATCCCCGTGCGGCGCTTGTACTTGCCGCAGGCGCGGGCGGCGGCGACGCCGGCGCGCCCGATCTCGGCCTGACATTTTTTTTTCTCCGCCGCAACCGCCTCTCCCATCGGCGATTGCGTCTCCTCGCGGCCAAGGGGCCACGGAATTCCGCGCGCCAAACGTGATCCTTTCGTCGCTGGTGATGAGAGCGAAAAATCTCCACCACCACCACGACAGGAGCGCGCCGTGAGCGAAGACCCAGCCTTTGACGCCGCGATTGAGATGACGGCGGCGATGCCCGTGCCGGGGCCGCTGGACGCGGCGCGGGTGCGCGCGGTGCGTGACGACCCGGCGCTGTTCGACCCCGACGAGGCCCGGGAGATCGAGTGCCGCTTCGCGCTGGAGATGTACCGCGGGCGGCAGATGCGCTTCCTGTCGCCCGGCGCCGGCGAGCCGTTGGAGGAGTTCCGCCGCCGCCCCGGCAAGGCCTTCCTCAACCTCACCCGGCTGGTGATCGACGTTTTGTCGTTGCTCTACAAGGCCCCCCCGGAACGGACCGCCACCGGAAGCCGGACGGTCGCGTCACGTCTGGTTCGCGTCTGGTCCGAGAACTCGATGGACCTGCTGTTCCTGGCCGTGGACCGCCTCACGCGGCTGCTCGGCACGGTGGCGGTCCGGCCGTTTTACGAGGGGGGGCGGGTGCGCTATTGGCTCTATCCCTCGCACCGCCTGCGGGTGATTGAGGACGACTCCGCGCCCTGGAAGCCGCGCGCCGTGGTGATCTCGTGGACCAAGCCGGCCGGGCGCTCCGGCGCCGCCGGCGGCGGGCGCGGGCAGGCCGCGCGCCGGGCGCACGTCTGGACGGCCCAGCGGTTCGCCGACCTGACCGACGGCGTGGTGACCGACAACCGCGCGCACGGCTACGGCCGCGTGCCGCTGACGGTCTTCCGCGACCGCTGGTCGTACGAGGGGTTCTTCAGCGAGGGGCGCGGGGCCGCGGTGGCGCACCAGAACTGCGCGGTGAACGAGAAACTCTCCGACCTCGGCTACACCGTGAAGATGCAGGGGTTCGGGGTGATGCAGGTGGTGAACCCCGACCCGCGGCAGAGCCTGGCGGTGGGGCCGGGCAACACGCTGGTCTTCCAGGTGGCGGCGGGCGACCCCTACGGGATCGAATACAAGTCGCCGAACGCGCCCCTCGAGGCGCTGATCGCCGACCTCCGCTTCTCCATCGAGGAACTGCTGCGCTCGCAGCGCGTCCCGGAAAGCGCCATTTCCGTCAACACCGTGGCGGGCGCGTCGGGCGTGGCCATCGCGGCCGCGCAGTCGCCGGTGATCGAGGACCGCGCCGAGCGCGTGCAACTCTTCCGCGAGGGCGAGACCGACCTGGTGGACGCCACGCTGCGCGTCATCCGCGCCCACGAGCCGGGATTCGAGTTCCACGACGACTCCTACCGCTTCCGCGTGAACTTCCCCGAGCCGGAGGCGTCCGGCTCGGCGCGTGACCGGATCGAGCGGGACGAATTCCTGCTTCGCCACCGGCTCATCGCCCCCTGGGAACTGATGTTCCGTGACAACCCTGACGGGTTCCGCGACCTGCCGGAAGCGCGGCTTCTCTACTTCCGGCGCCTGCGCGACCTGGCCGAACCGCCCGTCGCCTGACCACCTGGCGGGAAGGTCCCGCCGGGCGAAACAGCATCCGATTCGCACCGCGCGGCGCGGCTCCGGCCGCGCGCGCCAACCCGCGAGGAGAACCCTTTCATGCCCGACGACACCACCGCCACCGCCGCGCCGGCGGCGCCGAACCCGGCGCACCGGCGAGAGCCCGATGCCGCCCCGGACGCCGGCGTCGATTCCGATCCCGCGCCCGGACGCGGCGACGCGGACCACCTGCGCGCGCTGCGGGAGGAGAACAAGCGCCGCCGTCTGGCCGAACGGGCGGCGCGGGAGGAGATCGAACGCCTGCGCGAACGCGAGCGGTTGCTGCTCGACCGGGTGAAGTTCGCCGCCTTCGCCCCGAAGGCGCGCGCGGCGGGCATCGACCAGCCTGAAGCGGCCTGGCCGCTGGTCGCGGTCGGCGACCTGAGCGTTGACCCGGCCGACGCCAAGGTGGCCGGCGTGGACGAAGCCGTCGCCCGGCTCTCGCGCGAGCAGCCGCGCCTCTTCGCTCCCCGGTCGGCCCCCTTCGGCGGGGAGAAGGCCGCGGCCACGCCCGAAATGGGCTTCCTCACCCGGGCCCGCGCCGAGGCCGCGCGCACCGGCCGCACCCGCGACATCGCCGACTACCTCCACACCCGCCGCCACCAGGAAGGAGCGAACTGACATGGCCTTCACCGGAAAAGCCACCTACGACGGCGGCGCCACGCTGCCGGAACTGTTCCGCGACGTCTCCGACGTGATCGGCATGGTCACGCCGTGGGAGACGCCCCTGCTCGACGCCATCGGCGACGCCGAGCGCCCGGCCTCCTCCACCAAGCACGAGTGGCTCGAAGACGCCCTCAACCCCCACCAGGACCGGCTGGACGGCGCCATCAACACCGTCGTCACCGAGGTCGCGGTGGACGACGGGGCGGTCTTCCGGCCGGGCGACGTGGTGAAACTGGAGGTGACCAGCGAAGTGATGATGGTCACGGGAGTGGCCGACGACACGCTCACCGTCGTCCGCGGTTACGGCGGCACCACCGCGGCCAGCGGGGCCGACCAGGCCGCGCTGCTGGTGATCGGCCACGCCGCGCTGGAGGGGGAAGACGCCGCCGCGTCGGCCGAGCGGGCGCGGGTGGTGAAGTCGAACTTCACGCAGATTTTCACGGAGACGGTGAAGGTCTCGGGCACGCTCGACTCCCTCGGCATCATCGGCGCGGACCGCGAGTTCGACTATCAGCTGGTCAACCGCCTCCGCGAGTTGACGCGCAACCTGGAGCGCAGCGTGCTCTGCGGCGTGAAGTCGGCTTCCACGCCCGAAGGGAGCGACACGGTGCGCCGCACCATGCAGGGCATGCTGCCCTCGGTGAGCGCCGGCGTGACCGACGCCGGGGGCGATCCGCTCACCGAGGCGGTGTTGAACGGCGCCTTGCGGGCGGTCTGGGAGTTGGGCGGCGCGCCCAACGCCATCGTCTGCAACGGCTACCAGAAGCGGCAGATTTCGTCGTTCATCACCACCGGCGCGCAGTACGAGAAGGCCGGAGCGGACACGGCGCGAGCGCTCATCGGCGTCTACGAGTCCGACTTCGGGCGTCAAAAAGTCATCCTCTCCCGCTGGATGCCCAAGGACCAGGCGCTGCTCCTGGACCTGGAACGGGTGAAGGTGCTGCCGCTGGTCGGACGCTCCTTCTTCGCCCGGCAACTGGCGGCGGCCGGCGACTACCGCCTGGCGCAGATCGTCGGCGAGTACACGCTGGAGATCCACAACGCCGGCGACGGCGGCCACGGCCGGCTGACCAACCTGGCCACGACGTAAGCCCCTCTCCCTTCCCCCGGCCCTTCC
>JACQVU010000110.1 GCA_016209585.1 Planctomycetota bacterium | reverse complement strand
TCCCGAGGGTGACGCGCGAGGGCGAACAGCACCCGGTGTTCGCGGGGTACGCCGACTTTTTCACGTTGGGCCACCCGGATCACGAGAAGGTGGCGCTCGACGGCGCGGCGCGCGCCACGGAGATCAAGCCCGGCGCGACGGTGCTCGCCGAACACCCCACCGACATGCTCGCGGGCGGCGGCGCGCAGCCGGTGCTGCTCTGGCAGCGGTACGGCGCCGGCAAGGTGCTCTGCCTGCTGGCCGACTCCACCTGCCGCTGGTACCTGCCGTTGAAGGGGCTGGGGCGGGCTTCGCCCTACGCCCGCTTCTGGGCGCAGTCGCTGCGGTGGCTGGCCGGGCGCGCCGACGAGCCGAGCGACGCCCGTCTGGTGGTGCGGGTCGAACCGGCGGAAGTTGCGCCCGGCGAGTGGGCGCGAGTCATCGTGGAGTCCCGCCTGCCTGCCGGCGCGCCCTTGGCCGCGCGCCTGGCGTTGCCCGACGGCAGCAGCGAACCGGTGGAACTGCGGGCCGGCGCGGCGGACGGTTCGGGCGTGAGTCTGTCGATGGGGCGCGTGCGCGCCGCGCAGAAGGGCACGCACACCGTGGCCGTCCAGGGCGTCGACGAAAAAGGCGCGGCCGTGGAGACCTCCGGCTCGTTCATCGCGGGCGGTGAACTGGCCGAGTTCCGGCGCGCCGGGCTGGACGAAGCCTACCTGCGGGAGACGGCCTCGCGCTCCGGGGGGAAGTACTTCACGGTGTTAGACGCCAAGACGCTTCCCGACCACCTCCGCCGGGGCGTGCTGCTGCGGGCGGCGCGGGAAGAAATCCATCCCTTCAACTCGCCCCTGTTCTTCGCGGTCTTTCTCGGTCTGCTCGGCGCGGAGTGGGTGTTGCGGCGGAGGCGGATGTTGCTGTGAGCGCGTCGGCGGGGAGAGCCGCGACGTGAGCAGCCGCGGGCGGCGCGGTAGAATGAGCGGAGATATGCCTGGAAGCGTGGCCAAGACGGGATCGCGCCGGCTCACGGCGCTGGCGATGGCGGCGGCGGCCCTGGCGCTGGCCGCCGGCTCCCTCCGCGCGGGGGAGGCGCCGGCCGCGGCTCCGGCCGAGGAGGTCCAGAAGGACTCTCCGGCGGCGACCGCGCCTGCGGCGTCACCGGCGCCGCCCCAGACGCCACCGGCGCCGGCCGATCCGGCGGCGGTGACGGGCGTTCTCACGACCTCGGACGGCAAGAAGTTCAAGGGCGCGGTGTCCCTTCCGGCCAACAAGCCGCTGCGGCTCTGGTCGGCGGCGGAGAAGCGTTTCCACGACGTTCCACTGCCGGAGATCGAGCGCCTCACCGTGAAGGTGACGCAGGAAGCGATGGAGAAGGAGTTCCGTTTCAAGGAAGAGAGTTCGCGCGACAAGATCTACTCGGGGCGGGAGTTCCCGCGCCAGGACTACGCGGTGGAGGTGCGGTTGCGCACCGGGAAGACCCTCTCCGGCGTGGTGGACGGGCTGACGGTCTTCGTCGAGGGCGACGAGGCGCGCGAGCGGTTCATTCTGTTGAAGAAGCAGAAAGGCCAGCCGGGCCAGACGCTGGCCGACCTGGTGCACGTGGAGAGCATTGAGTTCACGGCGCCGGCGAAAGAGGACGCGCGGGCGACGTTCTCGGTGGTGGGCGCGTTCGAGGGGCCGGGAAAGGCGCAGCGCGCCTGTGCCGTGCGGCAGAAGGTCGACGACACGTTCGAGGGGCAGGCGCGCGACGCCGGGCGCGGCTTCGATCTGAAAGACCTCCCGGCCGGCGTGTACGACCTGTTCATCGAGACCGACGAGGCCCTGCTGGTCGGCCTCGGCTTCGCCGGCGAGACCCCCGGCGACGGGGCGGACGACGCGCCGCTCACCGAGGCCGACAAGACGGCCGTGGCGGCGCGCGTGGCCGAGATCCCCGACTTCTTCCGCGAGCGGGAGGTGCTCTACCTCCGGGGCACGCCGCGCCGCGCCAAGGCCGTGATCGCCTTCCAGCGCGACTCCGAATCCACCACGATCGACAAAAAGGAAGGCGGCGGCGCGTTCATCTTCCGGCGCATCGACTACTGGACGCTGCACCGCGAGGGCGACCGCTGGCTGGTTGACAAACGCCTCTTCCTCACGCGGGACCGCGTCACTCCCGGGACGCCGCCCCGGCCCGTCATCCTCGACGAGCGGCTGAAAGACGTGGCCCTCTCCCCGGCCCAGCCGACGGCGCGGGTGAGTGTGACGCTGGCGCGGGAGAAGTAGGCGAACGCAAGGAGACGGAACCCCATGCCCCCATCCGGCCTCTCTTCCGTGCCCGCGCCCATCGCCGCGGTCATCTCCCGCACGCGCGGCGCCGTGCGGTTCGTCGCGGCGGTGGAAGGCGCGGCGCTGCTCGCCACCGTCATCCTGGGTGGGACGCTCGGCGCGCTGTGGGTTGACCATGTCGCCTCGCTCTCCGCCGGCTGGCGCGCGGCCCTCCTGGCGGTCCTGCTCCTGGCCTCGGCGTTCGTGGTCTGGCGGCGTCTGGTCGGCCCGCTGTCGCGCCGGCGCTCCGACGAGGCCGTGGCGGCACGTCTCGAAGAACACCTGCCGGACCTCGACGGCGCGCTGGTCAGCGCCGTCGAATTCTCCCGGCTGTCGGGCGGCGGCCTCACCGCCGCGCTGCGGGCCGAGGCCGTGAAGATCGCCGCGCAGGGCGCCGGCGCCGTCGACCGCCGCCGCGCCGTGAACCCGCGCCGGGCGAAGCAACTGGCCCTCGCGGCCGGCGGCCTGCTGCTGCTCGGCGCGGCCTATGGGGCGTGGTGGCCGGATCACTTCCGCAACGGCCTGCTCCGGCTGGCGCTTCCGGCCGCGAGCATCGATCCCATCACCGCGACCCGCCTGGAGGTGAAGCCGGGCGACGTGACGGTTCCGCGCGGCGATGACGTGCTGGTCACGGCCACGCCCTCGGGCGATCTGCCGCCCTCGGCCGCCATCGAGTACCGGCTGGATGACGCCGCCCCCGACGCGGAGAGCGCGGCCGAAACCGCGCCCATGCGGTTCGAGGGCGCCGTCTTCCTGCACTCCTTCCCCGCGATTGAACGCGGCCTCTCCTACCGCGTGCTGGCCAGCGACGCGGTCACCAGGTGGTATCAGGTCACGGTGGTCGAGCGCCCGGCCGTGAAGCGCATCGAAACCCGTGTCGCTCCCCCCGCCTACGCGCGTATCCCGGAGCAGGTGAACGAGAACGCCAGCGCCGACCTGCGCGCCGTGAAAGGCTCGTCGGTCACGCTGCTGTTCACCGCCAGCGAGGGGGTGGAACGCATGGAGATGCGCTCGGAGACGCGCCTCCTGCGCGACGGCGCCCAGCGGCTGCGCGCCGCGTTCGTGCTCGACGACACCGTCCGGTACACGCTGCGGCTCACCGACGGCCACGGCGTCTCGTCGGCGCCCGGTCGCCAGTACAGTCTGGAGGCGTTCACCGATGGTCCGCCGGCGGCGGCCATCACCTCCGGCGCGCGGGAGCGGGAGATTCCCAGGCCCGCGCCGTTCGCCGTCAACGTCCTGGCCACCGACGACGTCGGGCTGCTGCGCGTCACGCTGCTCGCCGCGCTTCCCGGCGGTTCGCTGGAGCCGGTGGCCGAGGCCAGCCCCGCGCCCGGCACGCTCCGCTACACGGGAACGCTCACGCTGCCGCTGGAGGGGCTGAGCCTGAGGCCGGGCGACGCGGTGACCTACCTGGTGGAGGTCACCGACGGCCACCCCGACGGATCGCACACCGTTCGCACCCCCGAACATCGCGTGCGCCTGGTCTCCGGCGGCGCGAAGCGGCAGGAGTCGCTCGACGCCCTGGTGAACCTGCAAGCGCGGCTGGCGCGTCTCATCGAGATGCAGACGAAGAACCGGCGCGAGGCCTCCCGGTTCCAGGAAGGGCTGGCCGTCATCCCCGCCGCCCAGCAGGACCGCCTGCGGGAGACGGTGCCCGCCGAGCAGGAACGCATCCGCGCCGAGGCCTCCCGCGCCGCCGGCGAGGTGAAGGGCGATTCCCCCTTCGAAACCAAGGTGCGCGACGGGCTGGTGCGACTCACCGTCAACGAAATGGCTGACGCCGCCGCCGCAGCCGCGCGCTTGCCGAGGGAGAAGGCCCGCCCAGCGACGGACGAGGCGCTGCGGGCGTTGGCGCCGCTGCAAGACCGCATCCTGGAGAAATTGAAGGCTCTGCTGGAAGTCACCAAGGCCGGCGCGGCCACGCTGAAGAAAACGCTCGATCTCCCGGCCGAGTTCTCGCCGGAGGACCCTCGCGTGAAAGACCGGGCCGCGGCCGCGGAGCACGTGCGCGAGAACCTGAAAGACTTCATCGACAAGCAGCGCGAGGTGGTGGAGGCCACCAAGGCGCTGATGGGCAAGGAGCCGGACGACTTCACGGCCGGCGACAAAGCCAAGGTGCAGGAACTCTCCAAGGCCGAGCAGGACCTCGCACGCTTCCTTGAAGACCTGAAAGACGATCTCTCGCGCCTGCCCAACGCCGACCACACCGACTCGACGCAGGTGAAGGAGGTGGTGGAGGCGTTTGAGGAGATCGACCGCGACGTGCTCGCGGCTTCCAACGCCCTCGACCAGCAGAGCGTCGAAATGGCCGTGCCCCTGGAACAGTCCGGCCTGGAAAAGGCTGAGAGCCTGGAGCACAACCTGGAACGCTGGCTGCCGCAGGGGCCCGACCGCCAGCAGTGGAACATGGAAGACCCGCCCGGCGAGATGGAGATCCCGCTGGTGGACCTGCCGGAGGAACTGGAAGACCTGATCGGCGACCTGATGGAACAGGAGGAAGACTTGGCCGACGACGCCCAGGACGTGAGCAGCAAATGGATGGACTCCATCGACGAGGGCGCCGGATGGGAGGCCGGCGACGGGCCGATCTCCAACATGTCGGCGCGCGGCGTCACCGGCAACCAGTTGCCCAACGAACACGAGATCAGCGGCCGCTCCGGCGAGGGGCGGTCGGGGCGGTCGCACGGCCAGTTCGTCGAGGAAGAGGCCACCGGCAAGGGCGGCCGCAAGACCCCCACCCGCGTCACCAACGATCCGTACGAGAAAGGCTCGGTGAAAGACTCCTCCACCGACCCCACCGGCGGCGCCACCGGCGGCGGCAAGGTCTCGGGCGGGGGCGAACTCGGCCTGCGCGGCGTCCCTCCCCCTCCCGTGAAGGAGATGCTGGATCGCCTCGCCAGCCGCCAGGCCGAACTGCACCAGAAGGCGGAGCGGATGGAGCACACGCTCAAGAAGTACCAGTACCCGGCGGAGAGCATGGCGGGCGCGGCGAAGACCATGAAGGGGATGGAGTCCGACCTGGCCGCTGCGCGGCTCGACGACTTCCAGGCCAAGCGGAAGGTGCTGGCGAAGGAACTGGAGGAGAGCAAGGGCGGCGTGGGCGAACAGATCCGCACCGACCGCGAGCGCGGCCTGAAGATCCCCCGGTCGCTGCGCGATGAACTCTCTCGCGCGCTCGACGAAGAGACGCCCGCCGCCTACCGCGACGAACTGCGCGAGTACTACCGTCGCCTGGCCGGCGCGGGGTCGGAAGGGAAGTGACCCGATCCCGGCCCTCGGGCGAGGGAGTTCGCGGGAGGTCGGAGGCGCGTGATGATCTCCAACCAGGAGCGGCGGTGAAGAGGCGCACTGTGTACCTTGAAACCAGCGTCATCGGTTACGCGAGTTCGCTGCCAAGCCGCGATCTCGTCGCCGCCGCTCGCCAACGGATCACGCGCGACTGGTTCGCGAACCACGCCGAGGCGTTTGACTTGTACGTCTCTCAACTGGTAATCGACGAAATCGCTGCGGGCGACAAGACGGCGGCGGGCAGGAGGATCGACGTGATCGAAAGTGTCCCCGTGCTCGCCCTGACGGGCGCCGCGGCGCGCCTCGCCGGCGTTCTCGTCTCGTCGGGAGCGATACCGCCGACGGCGGCGGAGGACGCGCTGCACATTGCCGTGGCCGCAGTTCACGGGATAGACTATATCCTGACGTGGAATTGCCGGCACATCGCCAATGCTGTGCTGCGGCCGGATATTGAACGAGCGTGCCGGAAGGCCGGTTTTGAAGCCCCAGTCATCTGCACACCGGAGGAACTCATCAATGACAACGAAGGATGACGAAATCATCGCGGAAATCCGCGCCTACCGCGAGGCGCACGCGGCCTCTTTCGGATTCGATCTCGCGCGGATCGTCGAGGATATTCGACGCCGGCAACGTGAGAGCGGACGGCGGGTGGTGACTCGATCTCCCCGCAAGCCGGTGGTCGATGCCGGGCAGAAGCCCGACGGATGAGAGTGCTATGTATTCGCTCTCTCCTTCCTCACGCGCCTTCCCTTCGCTGAGTCTCCTTCGTCGCGTCGGGGCCTGTGTTCTCGCGTGCACCCTCGCCGCCACGGCCCACGCCCAGAAAGCGCCCCAGCCGGACGCCGGCGGCGGCGGGGGCGGCGGCGACGCTCCCATCAAGATGGCCGACGGCGAGGAGATCGTGGCGCGCGACCTGCCGCTGCTGGGCGGCGACTTCGAGAAAGCCGCGCCCGACGCCAAGCGTCCCGCCTTCTGGCAGCGGCCGGACGGGCTGACCACCTTCTGGGTGGATCGCCCCGAGGGCGGCGGCAAGTGCGTCAAACTCGACTCCACGGTCGACAAGGAACAGGTCTACGCCTGGCAGGACGAGTTGAAGAAGAACCCCGACGCCAAGCCGCCGGCGCCGCGACCGCCCAAGGGCAAGTACGAGGCCATCGGCGCCACCTACGGCGCGCTGCTGTGGAGCGAGTGGTATCGCGTGGAGCGCGACGTCGACTACGTGCTTACGGCCGACGTGCAGACCAACAACCCCAAGGTCTTCCTCTGGGTGAAGGGCTACATCCAGCACCAGGGCTACATGCGCGTCACCTACAAGATTCGCAAGGAGTGCGAAGCCAAAGAGAGCGGCGGCAACTGGAAAACGTGGACGCTGCGCCTCTCGCCCACCAAGGTGACCAAAACGGTGCAGTACATGCGCGTGCAACTGGTCGCCCTCTGGCCGGCCGGCGTCGCGTTCATCGACAACGTCTCGCTGAAGAAGGCTGGTGACTGACTCAAATACACATCT
>JACQVU010000089.1 GCA_016209585.1 Planctomycetota bacterium | reverse complement strand
GATCCCCGATCCCCCGCCCCTTCACGCGATGTTCGCGGCCTCGAAACTGCTGGCGGAATCAGCGGTCTGGAGGCCCCAGAACCGATCCTGGAACTCCGCCTTCAGGCGGTCGTAGAGGCGATTGGCCTGGGGCGTGTTCTCCTCGGCGCGCCGGATTTCGGGCCAGCGAGCCTCCTCGAACCGCACGTACATATTGAAGCATTTCACCAGGCCGTTGACGGCCTGGCGCGGGAACTGCGGCATGTCCAGGATAGACCCCCACGCGACCATCGAGCGCACCACGTCGTCATATTTCAGGAAGCCCAGCCGCTCGCATTCCTCGCGCAGCGGCGTGCCGTGGAAGGGCGTGAAGGGGTAGGCGTTGCGGTCGGCACACTCGAACTCCCGGTTGATCCGCACCGTGTCGAACGCCAGTTCGCGGGTCTCGTGCGGGAAGCCGACGATGTTGTTCACGCTGAACGGAATGCCCACGTCGTTCACGATGGCGAAGGCGCGCTTGACGATCTTGTTGGACATGGGGCGCCGGATCCACTTCGCCCGGAACTCCTCGTTGCCGTGCTCCAGGCCGAACGAGATGCGCGCGCAGCCCATCTCCTTCAGGCGCTTGAAACGCTCATATTCCACCGTCTCCACGCGGGTCTGGCACCAGAAGGGCAGGCCGATCTCTTCATACATCTCGGCGAACTGCTCGAACTCCCCCCGCTTCCACACGAAAAAGGTGTCGGCCCAGAAATAGAGGTACTCGGCCTTCATCACCTCCTTGTAGAAACGCAGTTCGCGGAACATGTTCTCGAACGTCTTCCGCCGCAGGTAGGTCTTCCCTTCCTCCTCCTTGTACATCTCCATCTGCGACGGCGAGTTGCAGAAGGCGCACTTGTAGGGACAGCCGCGGTGGGTCTCCACCGGGAACATGCGCCACACCCGCCCGCCCATCGGCCGGTAGAAGCGGGCCTCCTCAAAAATGGACATGTCGATCAGGGGGTTGCGATCCATGTCCACCATCTGCGTCGGGTTGACGCGCACCGCCCCGTCTTTCCCCTTCACCCACAGGTTGGGAACGTCGTCGAACGGCTGGCGCCGCTCCAGCCGCTGGCACAGCGTCACCAGGGCGTCTTCCCCTTCCCCCTTGCAGACGATGTCGATCTCCGGCTGATCCAGCACGAAGCGCGGGGCGAAGGTGGGGAAGACCCCCCCGGCGATCGTGAGGATGCGCTGCCGGCCGCTGACCCGCTTGAGAAGCCTGATACCCACGTGCCACATATCTTCGGTACAGGAGAGCGCCAGCAGGTCGGGGGAAAACGACCGCACCTCCTGCTCGAAGTCGTCGTAGCAATCGGTCGTCTTGAGCGTCACCTGCGACGGCATCTGGTAGGGCCGCGCCATCAGGCGGTCGCTCTTGCTCCCGTCGGAGTCGTACTCCACCCCGTCGATCTTCTGGTAGTAGGTGGTGTCGAACAGCCGCACCTCGAACCCGGCCCGCTTGAGCACGGCGGAGAGCAGCCCCATGGCCGGGGGCAACATGTTCATCCCGCGGTAGTTGGGATAGATCAGCAGAACTTTCAGACCCATGCGGCGCTCACTCCTCCCGGCGAAGCGGAGCGGAGCGGATCGGCGCGCTTCAGCCCGCCGACGCCTCCGCGCGACCCGTCGATTCTGGAAGCCGCATGCGGGAGGATCAAGAAGTTTCCATTCACGGGCGATGACATCGTCACGCCTCGCGATCTCGGACCAGCACCACGTTCCTGGAAGCGGGAACGAGGCGCGGGTACGATCACGCGGCATGGAAGCCCTCACGCCGGCGATGCAGCAGTACGCGGCGTTCAAGCGGGAGCACCCCGACGCGCTGCTCTTCTTCCGCATGGGAGACTTCTACGAGATGTTCTTCGACGACGCCCGCGCCGCGGCCGAGGCGCTGGGCATCGCGCTCACCACTCGCAACCACAACACCCCCAACCCCGTGCCGATGGCCGGCGTGCCGGTGCGCGCCGTGGACGCCTACCTGCAACGCCTCATCGCCAAGGGCTTCAAGGTGGCCATCTGCGAACAGATGGAGGACCCGCGCCAAGCCCAGGGCCTCATTCGGCGCGAGGTGGTGCGCGTCGTCACGCCGGGAACGCTCACCGAGTCCGCGGCGCTCGACGAGCGCGCCGACAACCACCTCGCCGCCTGGCTCCCGCCGCGGGTCGAGGCGAGCGGAGGCGGGGCGGGAGACCGCGCTCCGGCCGGACCGGCGGGTCCGCCCGCGTCGGCCGGGCTGGCGTGGGTGGACCTTTCAACCGGGCGCTTCCTCTGTCTGGACCTTCCCGCCGCCCGCGCGACCGACCTGCTGGCGCGGATCAGCCCGTCGGAGTTGCTGACGCCCGCGGATGAGACCGGGCGCGCCGCCGATCCGCCGGCCGGCGCGGAAGGCGCGCGGGTGTCGCCCCGCCCGGCGTGGAAGTTCGACCGCGAAGAATCCCGCCGCGTGCTGCTGCGGCACTTCAAGACCCGCGACCTCGCTGGCTTCGGCTGCGATCATCTCGGCCCGGCGCTCGGCGCGGCCGGCGCCGTGCTGGACTACCTCCTGGAGACGCAGAAGTCCTCCCTGGCCCACATCACGCGCCTTGAAGTCCACCGCGTCGAGCAGACCATGCTCCTCGACGCCGCCACCCGCCGCTGCCTGGAACTGACGGAGACGATGCGCGACGGCTGCCGCGAAGGCTCGCTGCTGGCCGTGCTGGACCGCGCCGCAACCGCGATGGGGTCGCGCATGCTGCGGCGCTGGCTGTTGGAGCCGTTGCGCGACTGGGCGGCGATCGAGCGCCGGCAGGGGGCGGTGGAGGAGTTCCTGGAGACGCCGGCGCTCCGCGCCGAGGTCCGCGAGACGCTCCGTCGGGTGGGCGACATGGAACGCATCATGGCCCGGGTGGCCACCAACCGGGCCGGTGGCCGCGACCTGGCGGCGTTGCGGCAGTCGCTCGGCTCCCTGCCGGACCTCAAGCGGCTCACGGCCGGGGCGCTTTCCCAGGCGCTCCGCGGCTTCCACGAGACGCTGGACCCGGTGGCGGAGGTGCGCGATCTGCTGGCCCGCGCCGTGGCCGACGACCCCCCGCCGGCGGCGCGCGAGGGGGGCGTGATCCGCGCGGGCTACTCGCCCGAACTGGACGACATCCGCGCCCTGGAGCGCGACGGCCAGGGCTGGCTGGCGCGTTTCCAGGCCGAGGAGGTCGCGCGCACCGGCATTTCGACCTTGAAGGTCGGCTACAACCGCGTCTTCGGCTACTACGTCGAAATGTCGCGTCTCGGCAGCCAGAAGGCGCCGGCGCACTACGTGCGCAAGCAGACGCTCAAGAACGCCGAGCGATACATCACGCCGGAACTGAAGGAACACGAAGAGAAAGTGCTCTCCGCCGGCGAGCGCGGCCGGCTGCTGGAGCAGGAACTGTTCCAGGAGGTGCGCGAACAGGTGGCGCGGGAGACGCCCCGCGTGCAGCATGCCGCCGCCTCGGTGGCGGCGCTGGACGCGGCGCTGTCGCTGGCGGAGTGCGCGGCGGCCGGGGGCTACGTGCGGCCGCGGTTCGGCGACGAGCCGGCGCTGCGGCTGTTAGACGCGCGCCACCCGGTGGTGGAGCGGACGCTGGTGGGCGAGAAGTTCGTGCCCAACGACGTCATTCTGGGTGGGGACAAGACGCTGCTGATCATCACCGGGCCGAACATGGCCGGGAAGTCCACCTACATCCGGCAGGCCGCGCTCCTGCAGATCATGGCGCAGGCCGGGTCGTTCGTGCCGGCGCGGGAGGCCCGCACGTTCGTGGCGGACCGGGTGTTCGCGCGGATCGGTTCGGCCGACGATCTCGCGCGGGGCGACTCCACGTTCATGGTGGAGATGGTGGAAACGGCGAACATCCTGAACAACGCCACGGGCCGGTCGCTCATCGTCTTCGACGAGGTGGGGCGCGGCACCTCGACGTTCGACGGCGTGAGCATCGCGTGGGCGGTGTGCGAGCAACTCGTCTCCGGACCCTGCCAGCCGTTGACGCTGTTCGCCACCCATTACCATGAACTGACGGAACTGGCGGCGCAGAGCGAGCGCGTCCGCAACGTGAGCGTGGCGGTGCGCGAGTGGGGCGAGACCGTGGTCTTCCTGCGGCGCATCGTGGAAGGCCCGGCCGACAAGAGTTACGGCATTCACGTCGCGCGCCTGGCCGGTCTGCCGCCGGCGGTGCTCACGCGGGCGCGGGAGATTCTGGCCGCGCTGGAGGCCAACGCCTTCGACACCGCCGGACGCCCGGCGCTGGCCGTGCCCGTGGCCGGAGCCGCCACGGGGAAGTTACGCGCCGGAAGGCGCGCGCCGGAGAACCAGCGGCGCCTGTTCACCATCGCCCCGCCGGGCGCCGGGTGAGCGGCGCGCATCGCGATGCCCTTTCAACGTCTCCTGGTCACCGGCGCGACGGGGTTCATCGGCCCCTACCTGTTGCGGGAACTGGTCGGGCGCGCGGCGGTGATCGTCGGCCTGACGTCGGGGCGGGTGTCGCCCCGCCGCCCGGCGCGGGCGCTGGAAGGCGAACTGGCGGGGCGGGTCCACCTCCTCTCCTGCGATCTCACCGACAAGGAGGCGGTGCTGGACCTGGTGAGATCGCTCATGCCGGACGCCGTGGTTCACGCGGCCGCGCAGGCCTCCATCCCGGCCTCCTACCGCGACCCCGACTTCACCTTCCGCGTGAACGTGGACGGCACGCGCCACCTCTACGACGCGCTCATGCGGGCCGAAATCCGGCCGCGGGTGCTGTTCATCGGTTCGGCCGACGTCTACGGCTCCGTCTCCGAAGACGAGAACCCCATCGGCGAGCGCGCCGAGTTCCGGCCGCTGTCGCCCTACGCCGTCTCCAAGGCCGCGGCGGACCTGCTCTCATACCAGGTGTGGAAGAACTACGGCCTGCCGGTCATCCGCCTGCGGCCCTTCAACCACGCGGGGGCGGGCCAGGGCACCGGCTTCGTCATCCCGGATTTCGCCTGCCAGGTCGCGGAGATCGAAGTTGGCCGGCGCGCGCCGGAGATCATGGTCGGCGACCTTTCCGCGAAGCGCGACTTCACCAACGTCCGCGACATGGCCCGCGCCTACGCCCTGGCCCTCGACGCCTGCGCCCCCGGCGAGGTCTATAACATCGGCTCCGGCGTCGCCGAATCGGTCGCCCAGGTGCTCGACCTCCTCCTCGGCTTGGCCACCACCCCCATCCGGAAGAAAGTGGACCCTTCGCGCCTGCGCCCTTCCGACGCCCCGCTGCGCCTCTGCGATCCCGGAAAATTCCGGGCCGCCACCGGCTGGGCGCCGCAACGAACCATCGCCCAGACCGTGGAGGAAGTGCTCAACGACTGGCGCGCGCGCCTCGCGGCGACGACGCCGGTATGACCACGGGACGCCGTTGACCCCGGCGAAACGCGGGCTATTCTTTGCGTCCCCACCACGCGCCCCCATGGCCCCGCTCACCTACCAGGAAATCCACTTGCGGCTCGCGATGATCCGCGGCCTCCACGCCCGGCGCGACGCCGCCGCCGTGGACGCCGAGTTGCTTCGCCTCCTGGATCGGCTGGAGGCGCAGGCGCGGGGCGAACCGCGGCGCGTCGCCGCCGCGGGTGCGACGGCCGGGAACGCGCCCCCCGGGGCGGCGCCCTCGCCGGAGGCCGCGACCCGGCCGGCGCGCGCCAAGCGACAGTCGCCGGCCGGCCGCGCCCTGTCGGCCGCGCGGGCCGGAACGAAACCTGGCCGTGGCCGTGGCCGGCGGCGCGGCTCGCCGCCGGCGTGAGGCGCGCCGTCGCTTCTCCGGCTGCATGTGTGGCGTTCCCGGCGGTTCCCCGCCCGGTCATGGGGTCCTTGGCGGAAGATGGTGGCGCGCATGGTGAACCGCACCCGTTTTCTGGCCGTCGCGTGGAAGGAGATGCTGCAACTGCGGCGCGACAAGTTGTCGTTCGCCATGATCGTGGGCATTCCGCTCATGCAGTTGCTGCTCTTCGGGTACGCCATCAACACCGACGTGCGCCACATTCCGCTGGCCGTGGTGGACGAGGACGAGACGGCGGCCTCGCGCGACCTCGCCCGCTCGCTGGCGGCGTGCGGCACGTTCGACGTCGTCGCGCGGCTGGCGTCGCGTCGGGAGATCGAACCGTGGATTCGCGCCTCCCGCGCCCAGGCGGCGCTGGTGGTGCCCGCCGGCTGGGAGAATGACCTGGCGCGCGGGCGGAGCGTGGCCGCGCAGTTCATCGTGGACGGCTCCGACCCGCAGGTGATCGACGCCGCCCTTCCGGCGGTGACCGGGTTCTTCGCGGCCCGCAACGCCGCCGTGGTCGCCGGCCGCCTTTTGCCAGGCGCGGCGGGCGCGGGCGGGGCGCCGGCCGTCCGGTTCGAGCCGGCGGTCTGGTACAACCCGGAACTGCGGAGCGCCGTGTTCATCGTGCCGGGGCTGATCGGCCTCATCCTCACGCTCACGCTGATGGTCTTCACGGCCATGGCCGTGGTGCGCGAGCGGGAACGCGGGACGCTGGAGCAGTTGATCGCCTCCCCCGTGACGCGCCTGGAACTCATCACCGGAAAGATTGCCCCCTACATTCTGATCGGCTACGTGCAGATCTCGCTGGTGCTGGCCGTCGGCCACTTCGTCTTTCGCACGCCGTTCGTCGGCTCTATCCTGCTGCTGTACGTTCTGGCGTTCGCCTTCATCGGCGCCAACCTGTCGCTGGGTATGACCATTTCCACCTTCGTGAACACCCAGCAGCAGGCGCTGCAGATGGCGTTCTTCTTCTTCCTGCCCAACGTGCTCCTCTCCGGCTTCATCTTCCCCTTCCAGGCCATGCCGCGGCCGGCGCAGGTTCTGGGCAACTGCGTGCCGCTGACCCACTTCCTGCGCATCGTTCGCGGCATCGTGCTGCGCGGCGCCGAGACCGCCGACATCCTGCCGCACCTCGGATACCTGCTCGTCATCTTCGCCGTGCTGGTCACCGTGGCCACGCTCCGGTTCAAGAAACGGATCGATTGAGTCATGCCGACCGCCGCAAGCGACCGATCCTCCGCCCTCCACGGCCCCGGTGCACGCCCCCGCGCCCGCGCCGCCACGGTCGCCGTGGGCCTTCTTTCGGCGCTGCTGGTCGCTCCCGTGGCGCGCGCCGGCGAGCCACCCGCGGCGGCCGAAACCACCCGCGTGATCTCCTACGCGCTTCACCGCATGCCCGGCGCCGACGCGCCCCACACGGACGTTGCCGCCGCTTGGCGCGCCGTCCGCCGCCTGCCGGGAGGCGAGCGGCCCTCGGTCCTCCTTCCCGCCGGGCGGCTGCCGTACGATCTCCGCGCCGACGGCACGCTGCTGGTTCCCGTCCCCGGCGCGGATCGCATGCGGCGGGTGACCGCCGGCGAACGGCTGGCCGTGGACCTTGGCGGCGGGCGAAGCGCGGTGGCGCTGTTCGAGCGGCGCTTGTTCGAGTGGACCGCGACCTCTGGCGACGTGGCGGTGGCGAACGTCGACGGCGTCGCCATCGCCGGCGTGGATCGCGACGGCGACGGCCGCTTCTTCACACCCTTCGTGGACGGCGTCCTCCTCGACGGCTCCGGCCGCGAGGCCCCGGCGCCGCCGGTGCTGGTCACGCCGCGCGGACAGTACAACATGCGGGAGGAAGGAGACTCGCTGGCGCTCGACCCCGCCCCCGGGCGCGGCGTGGCCCCGGACCACCTGGCGGCCGCCTGGCGCGTGAACCTCGCCCGGTCGCGCCTGGGGCTGCCGCCGGTGGTCGTGGACCCGGCGTTGAGCGCCGATGGCAACGCCCACGCCGCCTACCTGCGGCGCAACGCCGCGTGGCTCGCCAAACAGGTGGCGGCGGGGAACTTCACCGCCGGCCACGAGGAACGCGACGACCGCCCCGGCTTCACCGAGGCTGGCCGGCGCGCCGCCCCGGCCTGCCTGATCGCGTTCGATACCGGATCGCACGAGGCCGCCGTGGCGGAGTGGATGGCCACCTTCTACCACCGCCCGCCGCTGCTGGAGCCGGACCTGGCGCGGGTGGGTTTCGGCGAGGCCGAGGGGGTGCGCGTGATGGACGTGCGCCGCGGCCGCGCCACCAGGCCCGAAGCCATCGCCGCCGGGCGCGCGGCTGGCGACCCGGCCGGCGGCGGTCGGGCGCTCGTCTGGCCCGCCCCCGGCGCCGAGGCCGTTCCCCGCGGATTCAACCCCAAGGGAGAAGCGCCGCGTCCCTTCACCAGCGACGGCCCGGCCGCGGCCAAGGGCTACCCCATTACCTTCGCCTTCATCGACCCCGTGGACCGCCGCGCCGTGAAGGTCGAGCGTTTCCACCTGGCGCTGGCGCCGCTTGGAGAGCGCGGCGAGACCGGGGATCCGCTTCCCGGAACGCTGCTGGACGCCGATGGCCCGCTGCGCGCCTACGGCTCGCCCGTGGAGTACGGCTTCGTGCCCGACGCGCCCCTCGAGGCCGGGCGCGGTTACGAAGCGGTGGCGACGTTCGAGCGCCGCGGCGATCCCGTGACCTTTCGCTGGCGCTTCGCCGCCGTGGCGAACGGGCGGTAGGCCAAGCGGGCGGGTTCACGTCGCGGCGCTTCAACGACTGCGTCACGAAGTCGCCCGGCCGGGCCATCTTGTGGAGCAGTTCCAGCGCCTCAACGATGGTGCTTTTCCCGGAGCCGTTGTCGCCAATAAGTACGGTCAGCCCCTTGGTGCGCAGGCCGACGTCGGCCAGGGCGCGCATGCCCTGGATTCGAACTCGCGTGACAGTGTCGCGACCCATACGCGGGGGCGGCGGCCCCGGCCGCCGGCGTCAGAACCGGTCTTTCACCAGGTCGATCATCCCGAAGAAGCGGCTCACGTTGGTGGAGAAGGCCCCGCCCACCACGTCCGACACCTTCAACAATTCGTTCAGGATCGGCGCTTCCGCCTGGTGGAGGAAAATGAAGTCTTCACCGTAAACGGGGATGTTGTGCCGCTCGTCGGCCTCGTACAGGATCTTCTCCACGTCACACAGAATAATGTACTGCAGCGGCGTGGCCTGCCCCTCCACCTGCCGGCTCCGCTTCACGGCCACCTCGTTCCAGTCGGCCGCGCCGCTGATGCCCCCGCGCGCGCCCATCACCGTCACCAGAGTGTCCTTCCCGCCCCCCTTGAGCGAGACCGTGGCGGCCCCGCCGCCGGCCTCCCAGACCAGGGCGCTCTCCGAGGCCTCGGCCACCTCCGCCGACTCCGGCACCTCCACGATCACCCGCGGACCCACGTAGTATTGCGTCAGTTCCTTCGTCAGTTCGTCTTGCAGTTGCTTGTAGGTCTTCCCCGCGGCCTCCACCGTCACCATGTCGAAGTCCAGATAGCCGTCCTGCCGCACCTTGATCGTCACTTCCTTCCGCTCCTCCGCCGGCGCCTCCATCCGGATGCGCAGCGGCAGCAGCGGCGCGATGCGGAACTCCTGCCGGCTCACCTTCCGCTCCTGACGCTTCAGGTGATAGAACTCGGCCGTCATCACCAGCGCCCCCGACGGGAGCGCCACCGGCCCGCGCTCCACCGCCCGACCCACGATCTCCCGGAACGAACGGTCTTCCTTCGGCGATGTCAGCGTGGTGTAACAACCGGACGCCGCCGGCCCCACCGCCGCCAGCAGCAGCACTCCCAGCCCACGGGTGATCCAGCCGCGTTCCATCGGTCAACGTCCTCCTCCCGCCCCTGCCATTCCACCCGCCGGCCGGCCGCCACGGCGCCAGCCGCGACCACCAGCCCCCCCCGGCGCCGCCACGACTCACTATCCCACTCGCGCGGCCAGCGCCGAGAACCCGGAAGATTACAAGCGATCGCCCGCGCCTGTCAATGGCGGAACGGCGGAATGTTCGCTTCCGCTTTCGTCCCCCGTGGTCACTCCCGAGGAGCGAGAGCGTCACTCCCCTCTTCGCCGAACGCCCAGCCGCGCAAGCGGTCAAGATCAACGACGGTGATGGTCTTGCGGTCGAAACGGATGAGTTTGGCCTCGGACAGCAGGCGCATGGTGCGCGACACCTCTTCGCGGGTCGCCTGGATCATGGCTGCCACCGTGTCAAGCGTCAGATTGCGGTCCAGCACGCACGGAACGCCGGGCCGCGCCCCACCGCGCGCGGCGAAGCCGTGAAGGAAGGCCGCCAGCCGCGCCGAGAGGCGGCGCAACAGGAGGCCCTCGGCCCGCACCAGGTGCCGACGCAGCCGCGCCGCGATCGCCGCGGCGAGAGCGTGGGAGAACGCCGCCTCCGCCCGCGCGAGCCTTTCAATGGCCGCCACCGGCAATGCCAGCACGGTGGCCGGTCCGTCAGCCGCCGCGGCGTTGACGTAGTG
>JACQVU010000114.1 GCA_016209585.1 Planctomycetota bacterium | reverse complement strand
GTCACCAGCAGTACAATCCGCTCACTTACCTGGACTGGGGGCTGGCGAAGGTCTCGCCCGCCGCCTCCACCGGAGTGGAGCGATTCACGTCGGAGGTGATGGACCAGCCCGACGTGGGCTTCCGGTTTCACGGCGACGACCGCATGCGGGGGGAGGCGCGGTCGAACTTCGACTTCGCCTCCACCGGTTCGCAGGACGACTGGGCGGTGCTGCAACGCGCCATGTTCGATTTCCGGTGGAAGGTGCGCGACGCGGTCACCGCCCGCGCGGTGGCGATCGACGCCAAGGAGTGGGTCTCCCGCGAGGTTCGCCCGCGCCCGCGGCAGGACGTGTGGGACCTTTTCGAGGGGTTCATCGACGTCAACCAATGGGATGAGTATTACTTCCCCTTCCTGCTGCGCGGCGGCCGCTTCCGGCTGGAACTCGGCTCCGAGCGCCTGGTGGGCAGCGACGAGTGGGACAACGTCCCGCGCTCGTTCGACGGCGCGGAACTGATCTTCAAGCGGCCGGAGATCTTCCTCGAAGCCGAGGTCTTCCTGGCCTTCGAGGTCGGCGTCGACAACCGCAACTTCAACAACGGCGTCAACGACGTGGACTTCTACGGCTTCTACGGAACTTTCAGCCGCTTCCCGACCGACCTCACGGGCAACGCCACGCTGCAAGACGTCGTGGATCGCACGTCGCTCGACCTCTTCGCGCTCTTCAAGCGCGACAAGGACAACTTCATCGTCGGCGAGGACGGTCAGAACGGCGACATGGACGTCACCACGCTGGGCTTCGAGGCCCATACCGCCCTCTGGCGCCAGGTGGCGCTGGAGGGCTTCTGGGCCGCGCAAATAGGCAACTACGCCACCGACAGCATCTCGGCCTGGGCCTACGGCGCGGGCGCCACGTGGCACTTCTTCCTCCCGGGCGACGACCGCGTCCGCTGGCGGGCGAAGGTGGAGACCAGCCGCGCCTCGGGCGACTCCGACCCCCGCGACGGCCGGCGGGAGACTTTCGACCAGTTGTATCCCGCAAGCCACGGCCGGTACGGCGTCATCGACGCGGTCGGCCTGCAGAACCTGGCGCACGCCGCGGCGCGCCTGGGCGCCGCGCCGTGGGAAGGGCTGGACCTGGAAGGGTCCGCCCACCTCTTGCGGCTGGACACTTCCCGCGACGCCTGGTACGGTCCCCGCCGGCAGGTGGTGCGCACGGCGGCGCGCGTGGGGGCGTCGCAGCGCGACCTGGGCGTGGAGTACGATCTGACGGCGGCCTACCGTTTCTCGCCCCGGATCTCGTTCGACGCCGGGTACGCGCGGCTCTACCCGGGCTTCCGCGCCTCGGCGACCGACCGGGTCACCCGCCCGTCGGACTTCTTCTACGCCGGCGCGGCGCTGTCGTTCTGAAAACTTCGCACTTTAGCCTTTTGCCTTCGACCTTCGGCCTTCCTTCAGCCCCCGCCCCCCAACCTCGCATGGACGCTCCCACGCCCCCGCCGGTCGACTACCCCGCCGCGCTGGAGGGCGGCGAGCCGGCGGAGACCGCGCTTCTGGACAAACTGTTGCGGGTCAACCGCTTCCCGTTTCCGTGGCGACGGGAGCCGTTCTGGATCGCGTTCCGCAGCGCCGAGGAGCGAAGCGCCGGCGTGCGGCTGCTGCGCCGCGTGGGTTTCTTCCGCGACGAATGGACGACCTACCTGTAGCCGTCCTCCCCCCAGCCTGCCGCCGCGCCGCGGGCGCCCGGCGCGTGCCGGCCCGGGCTGGCCTGGCGAGACGCGGAGGCGCGTCCGATCATCCGGCGTGGCCGTTGCGGCGGCGCGTGCCCGGCTGCTAGACTCGCGCCCGCTTTTTTTCTCGCCGCGCGGCGATCTCGGCTCTGAGGAGGGTCCATGTGGACGAATCCAGCCCGGCTGAAGCAGTTACGGGCGCACATGCGGGAGAAGGGGCTGGACGCGTTCGTGGTGACGGACGAGACCAACGTGCGCTATCTCTCGGGGTTCACGGGGGATTCGTCGGCGCTGCTCATCACCGACGACCGGCGATACATCGTGACGGACGGGCGGTACATGGAGGAGTGTGAGCGGGAATGTCCCGACTGGAAGGTGGTCGAGCGGCAGGAGTTCACGTTCGAGAAGATCGGCGAGACGGCGAAGAAGCACGGGGTGAAGACGGTGGGGATTGAGGCGCACCACGTCACCGTGGGGCAGATGCGGGAGGTGCGGCGGGCGTTCAAGAAGACGCGCATCCGGGCGACGCGGGGCGTGGTGCACCGGATGCGCATGATCAAGGATGAGCGCGAGATCGAACTGATCCGCGCGGCCAACCGGGTGGGCGAGCGCGGGTTGTACCAGTTGCTCTCCGACCTGCGGCCCGGGCGCACCGAGGCCGTGCTGGCCGCCCGGCTGGAGTTGTACTTCCGCACCCTGGGCGCCACGCGCGAGTCGTTTCCCTGTATCCTGGCGGCGCGGCAGACCTCTTCCATCCCGCACTACCACCCCACGCTGCGGAAGATCCGGACGGGCGACCCGGTGCTGGTGGACTCGGGCGCGGTCGTGAACTCCTACTGCTCCGACCTGACGCGGGTTTTTTTCACGAACGGCGCGGTGCCCCCGAAGTGGGAAGTAATGTACGGCGCGGTGCTGGAGGCCAACCGGGTGGCAACCGAAGCGGTGCGGCCGGGGGTGAAGGCGATTGACGTGGACAAGGCGGCGCGGGAGTATCTCAAGGCCGTGGGGTTTGACAAGGAGTTCGCGCACTCCACGGGGCACGGACTGGGGATGAACGTGCACGAGCCGCCGCGCATCTCGAAGTGGGACCGCACCGTGCTGAAACCGGGCATGGTCATCACCATCGAACCGGGGGTCTACGTGCCGGGGTTCGGCGGCGTGCGCATCGAAGACATGGTGATGGTGACGGAGACCGGCCGGGAGACCATCACCACCTTTCCGAAAGACCTGGACTCCATGATCCTGCGCGGCAAGCCGAAGTGGCGCCTGGTTCACAAATAACGCGGCCCGGGGGCGGAGGCATGGAGATCAAAGACATCCGCCAGTTGATCGCCCTGATGCAGGAAGGCGACCTCCTGGAACTGGAGATCGTCGGCAAGGACGGCGGCAAGGTGCGCCTGCGCCGGCGCTTCGAGGGCGGGCGCGACACCGTGGTGGCCATCCCCGCCTCGCTCGCCACCGCCACGGCGGCGGCCGCGGCCGTGGCGGCGGCCGGCGGGCGCCGCGAGGCCAGCGGGTCCGGCGCCGCGCCGCCGGTGGAGGCCGGGGCGGACCAGGGGACGGCCGCGGCGGCGCCGAAGGCCGGGGCGGAGGTCGTCCGCTCCTCGATGGTCGGCACGTTCTACCGGGCGCCGTCGCCCGAATCGCCGCCCTTCGTGGAGATCGGCGACGAGGTGGAGCCGGAGAGCACGGTGTGTATTATTGAGGCGATGAAGGTGTTCAACGAGATCAAGGCCGGCGTGGCCGGCGTCATCACGGAGGCGCTGGTGGAGAACGGCGAGGCGGTGGAGTACGGCATGCCGCTGTTCACGGTGAAGGTCACGGGTTAGGGGCGAGGGGCGGGAGACGAGGGGCGAGGAACGGGGGGCCGCCTGGGGATGATCAGCCGCGTGCTCATCGCCAACCGGGGCGAGATCGCCCTGCGGATTCTCCGGGCCTGCCAGGAACTCGACCTGGACACGGTGGTGGTCTATTCGGAGGCGGACGCCGGCGCCATCTACCGCCGTTTCGCCGACGCCTCGATCTGCATCGGGCCGGGGCCGGCGGCCTCCAGTTACCTTGACATTCCGCGCATCATCGCCGCGGCCGAAGTGTCGGACATCGACGCTATTCACCCCGGATACGGGTTCCTGGCCGAGAACCCCCACTTCGCCGAAATCTGCGAGAACTCGAAGATCACCTTCATCGGCCCGCCCTCCAAGGCCATCCGCGCCGTGGGCGACAAGGTCAACGCCCGGGCGCTGGCCAGGGAGGCCGGCGTGCCCATCGTGCCCGGCTCCGACGGGCTGGTGGAAGACGAGAATCAGGCCGCGGAGGTCGCCCAGGCGCTCGGCTACCCCGTGCTGCTCAAGGCCGCCGCCGGAGGCGGGGGGCGCGGCATGCGGGTGGCGCACAACCGGCCGTCACTGAAGACGCTGTTCGCGCAGGCGCGGGAGGAGGCGCGGGCCGCGTTCAAGGACGGCGGCCTCTACGTGGAGAAGTGCCTGGAGCGGCCGCGCCACGTGGAGTTCCAGGTGCTGGCCGACACCCAGGGCGCCATGGTGCACCTGTTCGAGCGCGACTGCTCCATCCAGCGGCGGCACCAGAAGTTGATTGAGGAGGCGCCTTCGCCGGCGCTGACCCCCGCCCTCCGCCAGCGGATGGGCGAGGCCGCGCTGCGCATCGCCCGCCGCGCCGGATACGTGAACGCCGGCACCGTGGAGTTCCTGCTGGATCGGGCCGGCGAGTTCTACTTCATCGAGATGAACGCCCGGCTGCAGGTGGAGCACCCGGTGACCGAAATGGCGACCGGGGTGGACATCGTGCAGCAGCAACTGCGCATCGCCATGGGCAAGCCGCTGGGGTTCACGCAAGAGGAGGTGGCGCTGCGCGGGTGGACCATGGAATGTCGGATCACGGCGGAAGACCCGGCGCAGAACTTCCGGCCCGCGCCGGGGCGCATCGCCACGTTCTTCGCGCCGGGCGGGCCGGGGGTGCGGTTCGACTCCCACGTCCACGCCGGTTACGTGATCCCGCCGTTCTACGATTCGATGATTGGGAAACTGATCGTGCACCGCGACACGCGCGAGGCCGCCATCCAGTGCATGGGGAAGGCGCTGCGGGAGTTGGTGATCGAAGGGGAGAACCTGCGCACCACCATTCCGCTCTACCGCGACATCTTCGCGCACTCGAAGTTCGTGGGCGGAGAGGTGGACACGCACTTCATCGACGACTACTTCCTGCGCGCGGGGTGACGCCGGGGCCGGTCGCGGCCACGGTCAGCGGGCGCGGCGGGTTTTCGCCCAGTCGGCCTCGGCCTCCAGCATGAGGGCGTAGACGCGCTCGTCGGGGATCACCTTGGCGCCCAGAATAGCGCGGCGCTTCTTCGCCATCGCGGGCGCGGCGCGAAGTCCGGCCCAGGTTCCGCGGGCGAACGCGAGGGGGTGGCGGCTCGCGACCGCATGATACACCCCGTTGAGCATGGCGCGACCCACGATGCGCGGCGCGTGGCGCAACAGGATGCGGCGCGGCACGTTCTTCACCATCACGCTCACCGTGTTGCGCGCGATCTGGAACACGTTGCGCGCCGAATACCGCTCCCCCCCCGGCGAAGTGGAGTGGCCCGCGTGCGTGGCCACCGCGTCCGGCAGGTAGAGGCATTCGTACCCCCAGAGTTGCGCCCGGAAGGCCAGGTCCACGTCCTCCAGGTACATCTCGAACTCCTCGTCGAACAGCCCCACGTGGTCCAGCATCCGGCGCCGGTACATCGCGGCCGCGGCCGTGGCCCCGAAGACCCGGCGCGGCGTCAGCCACTCCGGGCCGAGGAGGCGCCCGCTGCCGGCCTGGAACGCGACCCCGGAGCGCGTGAAGCCGTCGCCGGCCGCGAATACGCGCTCCGGCCGCGCCCCCTCCATCACCCGACAGGCCACCAGGCCCACCGTGGGGTTCTCATCCAGCGCGCGGCTGCAACGCTCCAGCCAGTCGGCCGCCAAGGTCACGTCTTGATTGACGAGCGCCACGTATCGCCCCGGCGCGGCCTGGATGCCGCGGTTGGCCGCGCGCGCGAACCCCTGATTCTCCCCGTTCACCAGCACCCGCGCCGGCGCGCGGCCCTCCGGCCAGAGGCGTGCGATGAGGCTGGCCGAGCCGTCCGACGATCCGTCGTCCACGAACACCACGTCGAACCCCCGCGCCGTCTGCGCCACCAGCGACTCGATCAGCGCCGGCAGATGCGCCGCCCCGTTGTAGACCGGCGCCACCACCGAAGCGTGCGCCTCGTACGGCCGCGCCGCGGCCGGCTCCCGCCGGCGGCGCGCGGTGAACTCCTTCCAGACGCGGTGCGCGTGCTCCGCGAAACGATCGAGTTCCCCCGGCGCGATGAGGCCGGTGTCGATCACGCTCTTGTGCTGGCCGTCGTACTGGGCATAGTCGAGGGTGGTCAACTGCCCGCGCGCCTCCATGTCGTGGTACAGGCGGCTGCCCGGAAACGGCGTGGCGATGCTGAACTGGAGCGTGTCGGGCGCGAGTTCCAGCGCCAGGTCCAGCGTCTTCCGGCAGCCCGCGATGGTCTCGCCCGGCAAGCCGAACATGAAGGTCAGGTGGGTCTTGACGCCCAGGTCATGCGCGCACTTCACCATGCGGCGCAGCGTCTCCAGGCGGAGTTTCTTGCCGCACTCGTCCACCACCCGCTGGTCGGCCGACTCCACCCCGAACTTCACCGCCGCCAGCCCGGACTCGAAAAGGCGGCGCAGGGTGTCGGCGTCCACCGTGTCGGCGCGGCACATGGCGCCCCAGGGAATGCGAATGCCCCGGCGGAGGATCTCATCCGCCAGGTCGCGCATGCGGTTCTTGCCGATGTTGAACGTGTCGTCGTCGAAATAGACGCTCCGAAAGCCGCACTCCCGCGTCAACCACTCCATCTCGTCGACGATGTTCCGCGGCGAGCGCACCCGGTAGCGGTTGTTGGCGTAGACGATCTGCGGCCACGCGCAGAAGTTGCACGTGTACGGGCACCCCCGCGACGCCCACATCTGCGCCGACGGCTGGGGAATGCCCCCCGGCTCGTCGTGGTAGCGATCCATCGGCAACATGTGGCGCGACGGCCAGGGCAGCGCGTCGAGGTCGTCGATGGTCGGCCGGCGACCGGTGCTCACCGCCCGGCCGGTGCCCGGGTCGCGCCCTAAAAGGCCGGCCACGCCCAGCGTGGCTTGTGCGCCGCCGGCTTCCAGCGCCAGGCAGAGGTCCCGCAGCGTGTAGTCGTATTCGCCGATGAGACAGAAGTCGACGAATGGGTGCGCGTCCAGGAAGGCCGGCTCGTGCATCGTGGCGTGCAGCCCCGCGAAGACGATGGCCGTGGCGGGCAGCGCGGCGCGCACCCGCCGGGCGAACGCCAGATCGGTGTCGATGGAGGGGGTGGAAACCTCCAACAGCGTGACCTCGGGCGCGAACGCCGTGAGCCGGGCGAGGAAGGCCTCTTCCGTGATCCCCTCGGCGATGCCGTCGACCATGAGGGTCGGCAGGCCGCTCTCTTCCAGCACGGCCGAGGCGTAGGCCATGAAGAAGGGAAAGGGCATGTAGGTGAAGCCCTCTTCCTCGAAGTGCGGCCAGCGCGAGCCGGCCCGCACGCCGTACTTGCCCGGCGCGTTCCACGGAGCGTTGCCCAGGAAGACGCGCCGCGAGCGCGCGGCGCCGTTCCCGCCGCCAGCGGCGCTCGATGGGTTTAGAGAGGCCATACGGAGTGTTTCTCGCCACCGCCGGGGAGGGGCGCGGGGCGCGACGAAACCAACTCGATTGTAGGCTGCTCCCGCGCCGTGCGGCAAACGGGCGACCAGCGGCGGGGTGCATGTCCGACGTTGCCACGGCCGCTACGAACCAGGGCCGTTCGCGTCAGCGAACGGCGGCCTGTCCAAAAACCATGATCACGGAGAAGGGCGGGGTTCCGATGACGGCGCTGGGAACGACCCCCTCACGCTCGCGGCTGGAGGCGGTCTGGCTCGCCCTGGCCGACTGTCTCGCCGGTGGCCGGCTCTTTCTCCCTTGATCCACGCCGGGCGGGACCGAGCCGGTTGCGCTGTCAGCCGCGTCAGCGGGCGGTCGATGACCCGGGCGGGGTGGATCGCGCGGAACCGGCGCCGGAGGGCCTGTTTTTCCAGCGGCGGGGCTGATGGCTGACGCGGGGAGCGGTAGCAGGGCCGCGATGAGATGCTGTGGGCGGAGTCTTTCCGCGGTTCGCAGCGCCTGCCGTGACGTTCTCGCGTTCGGCTCTACCCGGTCTTGGTATCGCGGATGGCGTTGGCGATGGGCGTGAGCCGCATCTTCCCCAGTGTGCCTTCCCGGCGGGGCGC
>JACQVU010000097.1 GCA_016209585.1 Planctomycetota bacterium | reverse complement strand
GCTCCGGCCCGCAGGGCGCGCTGGGCGGGATCAACGCCAAGCAGATCGGCCTCGGCGCCGTGGTTTCCGAAATCCAGCGCTCCTTCCGGCAGGGGTCGCTGGAGGCCACCGGCGTCGCCACCGACCTGGCGGTGGACGGCGACGGCTTCTTCATCGTCAAAGACTCGCTCGGCCAGAACGCCTACACCCGCGCCGGCTCCTTCACGCTCAACCCCCAGAACCTGCTGCACAACGCGGCCAACGGGATGATCGTGCAGGGCTACATGGCCGACTTCGACACCTTCCAGGTGCCGTCGGGCGGGCCGCTGTCGAACATCAACATCCCGCTCGGGGCGCTGACCATCTCGAAGTCCACCACCAACGCCTCGTTCGAGGGCAACCTGAACGCCGCCGGCTCGCTGTCCACGCTGGGGTCGGTGTTGGAGTCGCAGCAGTTGTTCGCCACCCGCGTCGCCTCGGGCAACGAGGCCAATGAGAACACGCTGCTGATCGACCTCGTCCGCTCCACGACCGGCACGGCCACGGGCAACACCGTTGACGTGGGCATCTCCATCGGCGACCGGATCGAACTCACCGCCGAGAAGGGCGGGCGGACGATCAACCGCACGTTCGAGGTCGGCGCGCCTCCCCCCTTCGGCGGGAACACGCTGGGCGACCTGCGCGACTTCCTCCAGGGCACGCTCGGCATCGCCGTGGGCAACGCGCCGGGGCAGGAGTTGATCTCGTCCGTGCGGCAGACGCCCAACGCCGGCCAGGCGGCGCAGACCTTCCTCTTCAACCCCGGCGCGCCCGACTTCGCGGCCGCGGCCGACGAGGCCTTCGTGCTCGACCCCACCGGGTCGGGCGCCAACCGCGTCTTCTTCTTCTTCGACGGCGACGCCAACAACACCATCGCGGCCGGGTTCGGCGCCACCATCGGCGACACCGTCGTGCAGGTGACCAAGGGCGGCACCATCCGCAACTCGCTGACCAACCTGGCCGCCGCCATCAACGCGCAGGCCACGGCTGGCGCGGTGGTGAACGCGCAGGAGGTGCAGATCGGCCCCAACGAGGGGCTGGTGATCACCGCCCTGCAGTCCGGCCCCAACGGCAACGCGGTGCGCTACAACAACTCCCTCATCACCGGCGCGGTCACCAACCAGGGCGCCGGCAATCTCGTGGGCGGCACCCGCGCCGTGGACGTGAACGGCACCATCGACCTTCAGGGCGACGCCGCCGCGCGCCGCATCCGCTTCGTGCCCGGCAACACCTTCACGCTCACGGCCGTCGGCGCGGCGGGAGACACGGTGACGATCGTCGGCACCACCGCCCGTAACTTCCGCGTCCAGGCCGGGGAACTCACCGCCGGCTCCGGCGCCACGGTGACGCTGGGCCACGCGGCCCCGCTCGGCAACACCGTGTTCACGGAGGGCGCGGCCGGCGCCAACGGCTTCGCCGGCAACGCCGCTCCGGCCACGGCCGCGCAGAACCTGGCCAACGCCATCAACTCGCACCCCAACCTCGCCGGCAAGGTCACCGCCAGCGTGGTGACGCTGCCCTCGGGCGCGGTGCACCTGGTGTTCACCCCCTCCGTCGCCGAAGACAACGCCTTCACCGCCACCTCGGCCGGCGCCGGGGCGGTGGCTGCCATGACCGGGCAGAGCATCAAGACGAACAACTCGTCGGTGACGCTCACGGCCGGCACGGATTTCGCCGTGGGCGCCACGGCCTCGGCCACCATGGCCAACCTCTCCTCCGCCATCAACAACAACACGTTGCTCAACACGGCCAACGGCGTCCAGGCCTCCATCGTGGCCATGAACGGCAGCAGCGTGCTGGCGCTGCTGCCGCAGGGCGCCGGCGACGGCACCGTCACCTTCCAGGCCTCGGCCGGCCTCACGGGGTTCCCGGCCGCCGCCACCACCATCCGCTCCGGCCTGGCGAGCCTCACGGCGGGGCCGGGGGGCACGTTGAACATCGCCACGGCCAGCGCGCCGGGGTCGCCGCAGGTGACCATCACGGCCAGCGCCACGGGGCCGACGAACGCCCAGCAGTTCAAGATCGAGGCCCTGGGCGGATCCCCGGCCGAGAACCTGCGCCTCACGCTGCTCAACCTGGCGAACGCCATCAACGCCAACTCCACGCTGGCGCCCATTCTGAACGCGGCGGTGGAGCAGGTGGGGTCAGCCTACGAACTGGTGCTCGCGGCCGACGCCACCGGCGTCGGCGGCAACGACATCCTGGTGGTCGGCAACACGCTGGCCTCCTCGGCCTTCACGCCGGCCGCCGGCGAGACCGCGCCGCTGCCCACCGGGAACGTGAAACTGACGGGCGGGGGCACGAACCGCGACACGGTGTCGATCATCCGGTCCAACTCCGACGGCACGGTGGACGTGGCGCTGACCGACAAAGACCTGGACTTCCTGGCCACCGGCGTGCGGGTGGGCGACTTCATCCGCTTCGGCTCCGGGGAGGCCGCGGGGCAGATCGCCAAGGTCACGGCGGTGGGCGTCGACACCACCCAGACGCCCAACGCGGTGAACATCAACCGCCTCGAGTTCAAGATGCTGGCCACCGCCGACGTGCCGACGCTGCCCGGCGGACAGACCTGGTTCATTCACGAGGCGGCGCAGGCCTCGGTCGGCTCCGGCTCGAAGGGTGAAACGGCGCCGGGGGTGGACCCCACCTCGCCGCGCGGTTCGCTCCGCGTGGCCGGCAACGTGGGCAAGGCCAACGAAATCCGCAACCTGAACCTCTTCAAGGTGGCGACCTCCGGCGAGCGCACCCTGATCAGTTCGTTCACGGAACTCACCGCGGCCAAGGGCGAAAGCACCTTCACCCGCGCCACGGTCTACGACTCGCTGGGCATCGCCCGCGACGTGGACCTCACGGTGCTCTTCCAGGGCTCCTCCGACAAGGGCACCACCTGGCGCTGGATCGCCGAGTCCGACGCCAACAGCGCCAACCCCGGAGTAGACCTCAACCGCGTGGTGGGCACGGGCATCGTGGAGTTCGACCGCAACGGCAAGTTCGTCCGCACGGTGAACGATTCCGTCTCGGTCAACCTCGCGGCCACCGGCGCCACGCCCACGCTGGTGTTCGGCAACGACTTCAGCAACGTGACGGCATTCGCCAGCGAACAGTCCAACGCCGACGCCCAGCAGGGCGCGGGCACCTCGGAAATCTTCCTGGCCGACCAGGACGGCTTCGAGCAGGGCACGCTCCGCGACTTCTCCATGGCCGTCGACGGCATGATCACCGGGGCCTTCACCAACGGCCTCACGCGCACTCTCGGTCGGCTCGCCGTCGCGCGCTTCAACAACAACGGCGGCCTCATCGACGTGGGGGGCAACGGCTTCCGCGAGGGGGTGAACTCCGGCCCGGCGCAGATCGGCGTCGCCGGCCTCGCGGGGCGCGGCCTCATCAAGAGCGGCTTCCTCGAGGAGTCCAACGTGGACCTCGCCGAGACCTTCACCGAACTCATCGTCGCCCAGCGCGCCTTCCAGGCCAACGCCCGCAGCATCACCACCTCCGACATGTTGCTGACCGAACTGGTGAACCTCGTGAGGTAGAAGGCCTAGGGGCGGGGGACAAGGGACGAGGGACGAGGGCTGGCCGGGCGCTTGGCGCTTGGCGCTCGACGCGGGAGCCGCGGATGGTTAAACTGACGCGCCTCAATGGGCGGGAGTTCGTTCTGAACTCGGACCTGATCAAGTTCATCGAGAGCACGCCGGACACGGTGATTACGCTCATGAACCGCGACCAGGTGTTGGTGAAGGAGAGCGTGGCCGACATCGTGCGCCAAGTGATTGAGTTCCGGCGCTTGGTCCGGCTCTGGCCCGGATCGGAGTGACGCCGCCCGCCGCTTCCGCGCGGCGGTTCATGGAGAGGCGAGATGGACCTTGCGACGATCCTGGGGATGGCTCTCGGCGCTTTCTTCCTCTATATGGGGATGAGCAGCGATCCGACGTCGTTCGTCGACCTGCCCTCGATGCAGATCGTGTTCGGCGGCGGGTTCGCCACCGTGCTGACCTGCTCGGACCTGAAGCGATACATGAAGATCCCCAAGATCCTGGGGATCATCTTCTCTCCGAGGAAGATCAACGCCACCGAGTTGATCACGCAGATCGTGGGTTTCGCGGAAATGGCGCGGCGCGACGGCATCCTGGCGCTGCAGAACGTCACCGACCAGATCAAAGACCCTTTCCTGGTGCAGGGGATCAACCTCGCGGTCGACGGCACCGACCCGGAACAGATCCTGGCCACCATGGAAACCGAAATGAAGTACCTCGGCTCGCGCCACACCTCGGGGAAGAAGATCTTCGACAACCTGAACACGTTCGGGCCGGCGTACGGCCTCCTGGGAACGGTCATCGGGCTGATCCTGATGCTCAAGAACCTTAACGACGCCTCCACCATCGGGGCCTCCATGGCCATCGCGCTGGTCACCACCTTCTACGGTTCGTTGCTGGCCAACTTCTTCTTCGGCCCCTTCGCCGAGAAACTCGCGGTGCGCCACGAGGAGGAGGTGCTCATCAAGCAGATCATCATCAACGGGGTGATGTCCATCCAGTCCGGCGACAACCCGCGCATCGTGCGCCAGAAACTGGCGATCTTCCTGGAGCCGAAGATGCGCGGGCCCATCCTGGCCGAGGCCTGATCCTGAACCCGTGAAAAGCCATGGCCGATGAATGTCCCCCACCACCACCGGCCGGCGCTCCCCTGTGGATGCTGACCTACGGCGACATGATCACGCAGGTTCTCTGCTTCTTCGTGATCCTGTACTCCATGTCGAACATATCGGTCGACAAGTTCGCCAAGGTGCTCGGCTCCATCCAGGACGCGTTCGGCGAGGGGTACCACGTTCCCACCGTCACGCAGCCGGAGAAGGCCGCGGACTACTTCGAGCAGATCATCAAGGCGTCGCCCCTGCGCAAGGACCAGGAGGGGGTCGGCGCCTCGTTCGGCACCGCCTCGCGGCTCTCCTACACCAAAGAGGGCGCCAGCATCCTTCTGGGCGATCACGTGTTGTTCGACGAGTTCCAGGTGGCACTGAAACCGGAGGGGCAGAGCGTCATCCGCGAGGCCGTGCGCCAGCACCAACTGGCCGGATTCCAGAACATCATCATCGTCAAGGGGAACACCTCCCCCGACGAGAGCGACACCAAGATCGCCGCGCTCAACGGCGAACGGGGCGGGCTGGACTGGCGCCCCGCGGCCGGCGCGGGGGAGGGCGCGGCGCGCGCGGCCATGAAGGTGACGGTGATGGACGGCCGAGACCTCTCCTACTGGCGGGCCAAGGCGGTGGCCGACCTGCTGGTCAACGACCCGGAGTTGAAGATGAGCCGCGAGGCCATTGACCCGCGGCGCATCCAGGTTCGGGCGATGGACAAGTACGACAACGCCGACAACTTCGTCTCCGGCCCGGCGTCGCAGGACGAAGGGCGCCAGGAGGCCCGCACCCCGAAAATGCGCGAGAGCCAGCAGCGGTGCGAGATCATCGTCTCCGAGGTGCTGGTGGTGCGCCCGGGCCAGAGGTGAACCATGGCCGCCGGGAAAGACCGCAAGTCCCGCGGCGCCGAGGAAGCGCCCGCCCCCCAGCCCCTCACCCTGCAAAGCGGCAAGGGGCTGGCCGTCGTCGGCGTCGTGGCGTTGGCGCTGGCAGCAGCCGGCGGGGCGGCGGGTTTTCTGGCCGGGCCGCCGGCGGATCGCCGCGCGGCGCCGGCGCCGGGGCGGGGGCCGAACGAGTGGGTTCCGGTGGGAGAGGCGCACGCCGTCAAGTACATCGGCAACGGGCCGAACCGGGAGCGCAAGGAGGTTCGCGTAGACCTGGCCGTCGAGGCCGGGCCGGGGCCAAGCGGCAACCCCGCCACGACCAAGGCCATGCTGGTCTCCGACCTGCCGCGCATCCGGGCCTGCGTCATCTCGCTGTTGGACGAAGTGACCTACGAGCAGATGACCACCCAGGGGTTCGTGGCATGGTTTGAGCGCGAGGCCGCGGCGCGGCTCAGCGCCACCTTTCCCGCGAACTCCATCGCCGACGTTCGACTTTTGCTGAAAAGAGTGTAGAATAGTTCCCCCCGGCGGAAGGTCCGCCGCGGTTCGAGGATAAGCGGCATGGCCAAGCAACCCCCCGCCACCGAGGCGACGGCGCCGGAGACGGCCAAGGAGGCGAAGGGCGAATTGACGCTCTTCTCGCTCAAGGGCATTCTGATCCTCGGCGTGGTGGCGCTGATCTGCGTGGGCGGCACGTTCGGCATGTCATTGCTGGCCGGGGTTCGGACGCCGAAATCCGGCGTCGGCGAAGTGAACCGCGAGGACGTGGGCGAGGCGCTGAAACTTGAGCCGGTCATCACCAAGAAGTTCATTCCACGCGGCGGCGGCACGCGCGAGCCGCGCACCGTCTCCATCACCATGAGTCTTGAGGTCGGTGGGGGGCCGGGCGGCTCCACCGCCGACAACCTGAAGTTCCTGAAAGAGAAGGCGCTGCATCGCGTCAACAGCGAGGTGTTTCGCATGTTGGACGACATGTCGTACGATGAAGTGGCGTCCAAGACCTTTCTCGACGAGTTCAAGCGCCGGGTGAAGGCCCGGATGAACGAGGTGTACGGCGAGGACACGGTGCGCAACGTGTGGATCCTGGGGTTCTCCCGGTGACCACGACGGCGCCGCGCGCGCGACCCGCGCGCCGACAGTAAGGAAAGCGCGTCATGGCGGAAGCCCCGGCGAAACCCCCTCCGGTTCCCGCCGCCGAGAAGAAGGCGGAGAAACCGGAGAAGGAGAAGGCGGAGAAGAAGGATGCCAAGCCGGCGGCGGGGGCGTCGGCGGCGACCCGTGGGGGGATCAAACTCTTTTCCGGGATGGGCATCGGCCTGCTGGGCGTGGTGGCGCTGGTCACGGCCACCGCCGGGTTCTTCATCGGCCGGTCGTTCGCGGGGAAGGTGGGGGCGACGATCGACAGCGCGGAGAACAAGGACCTGGGGGAGACGGTGGAGTTGAAAGACATCGAGGCGGTGAAGCAGGAGAACCTGGGCGCTCTGTCGCGTCCGAAGAAGGTGACGATGACGGTGGCCATCGAGGTGGACAAGGGGCCGGACGGCAACAAGGGGCGCAACAAGGTGCGGCTGGACAAGGCGAAAGACCTGATGAAGGACGCGATCCGCGAAGTGCTGGAGACCTACACGTATGATGACATGGTGTCGCCCCAGTTCGGCGACACCTTCAAGGCGCACGCGAAGAACAAGTTGAACGAGCAACTCGGCCCGAACTCGGTGAGGCGGGTGTTCATCACCAAGTTCAACCGCTGACCGCCGTGGGCACGGCCGCGGCGCCGCGGGCGATCAGCGTCCTGGGAGCGACGAATGGCGGAAACTGACGACCTTCTGGCCGGACTGGAGGGCGGCGAGACCGGGGGCGAGAGCCTTCTGGACGATCTGCTCGGCGATCAGCCCGCGGCGGACGCGGGCGGAGGCGGGCCGGACCTTGGCGCCTTGGGCGACCTCGCCGGCCAGGCGGACCAGGCCGCGAAGGAGGTCAAGGGCGCGGGCGCGCCAGGCGGCGGCGCGCTCGCCGCGGCCACGTTCGCGGAAGCGCCGGCGGGGGGCATCGACGCGGCGGCGGCCACCGAGAAGATCGAGGAGATGCTCTCCGACGTGCCGGTGAAGGTGCGGGTGGAGTTCGGCCGGCGCAAGATGCGCATTCGCGAGTTGCTCACGCTGGGCGAGCGGCGGGTGATCGAACTGGACCGCGCCTCGTCGGACCCGGTGAAGTTGTACGTGAACGACCAGTTGATCGCGCACGGGGAACTGATGGTGCAGAAAGATGACAGTTTCTGCGTGCGGATCACGGAGATCGTCCAGGCCAGGAACGCGAAGGAAGCGGCGTCCTAGGCGGGTTCCCGGAGCAGAATGGCGCGGAGGGCGAGGCGATCCGCGGCCGCCGATGGAGATCAAGCGCGGCATCGGCGTCTCGCCCGGCATCGGCATCGCCGAGGCCTTCGTCCTGGACTCCGAGGAGATTCGTATCCCCGAACGCTCCATATCGCCGGAGCGCGTGCGCGACGAGATGCGCCGCTTCGACGAAGCCGTCGACCGCACCCGCGGCGAACTGCTGCTCCTGCGCGACGGCGTGCCCGACGACATCCGCGGCATCTTCGACTTCCACATCGGCGTCCTCTCGGACGAGGTCCGCGTGCTGCGGCCGGTGCGCGACCTCGTCGGCAGCCGCCATTTCACGCCCGAGCACGCGGTGTCGCGGGTGTTCCGGCCGGTGGCGCGCGAGTTCGAGGAGATCGGCGACCCCTATTTCTCGCAACGCGTCGAGGACGTGCGCGACGTGGAGCGCCGCCTCCTCGGCCACCTGGTGGGGAAGAAGGCCGAGAGGTTGATCGACCTTGGCCACCCCGTTTGCGTCATCTCCCGCGACCTCTCGCCGGGTGAGACCGCGCTGCTCTCCCGATCCCAGGTGGCCGGCTTCGCCACCGACCGCGGCGGCCCGACCTCCCACACCGCCATCCTGGCGCGGGCGCTCGGCATCCCGGCCGTGGTCGGCCTCGGGCAGATTTCCTCGCAACTGGTCAGCGGCGACACCGTGATTATCGACGGCTCCGCCGGCAAGGTGATCGTGGCCCCCGACCCGCGCACGCTGGACCGCTATCGCGCGCTCGCGGCCGACCTCTCGCGCCAGGGCGCCACGCTGGCGCAGCGCATGCGCCGCCTCGACTCGGTCACCGCCGACGGCGTGCGCGTCTCCCTGCTGGCCAACATCGAGTTCCCCGACGACATCGAGGGGGCCCTGTCGCACGGCGCCGACGGCGTGGGGTTGTTCCGCACCGAGTTCCTCTTCATCGAGGCCGGGGGGCGCCCGTCGGAGGCCGCGCACTTGGGCGCGTACCAGAAAGCCGTGGAGTCGCTAGGCGGCCGGCCGATCATTTTCCGCACCCTCGACTTCGGCGCCGACAAGTTCCCCGGCGCCGGGCCAGCCGCGGGGCCGCGGGAAGACAACCCCTTTCTCGGTTGCCGCTCCATCCGGCTGGCGCTGCGGGAACTGGAGACTTTCAAGATCCAGTTGCGCGCCATTCTGAAGGCGTCGGCCCGCGGCCCGTGCGCGCTGATGTTCCCGATGGTGTCGTCGGTGGAGGAACTGCGCGCCGCGCGGATGGTGCTGAAACAGGTCCAGGCGGAACTCAAAGAGGCCGGCGTCGAGTACCGCGCGGCGACGCCGGTGGGCGCCACCATTGAGACCCCCGGCGCGGCCCTGATCGCCGACGCCCTGGCCGAGGAAGCCGACTTCTTCAGCATCGGCACCAACGATCTCGTGCAGTACACGCTGGCGGTGGATCGCGGCAATCCCGCCGTGGCCGCCTACTACCGCCCGCACCACCAGGCGGTCTGGCGGCTCATCCGCCACGTGGTCGAGACCGGCGCCCGCCGGGGGCGGGAGGTGTCGATCTGCGGGGAGATCGCGGGCGACGCCACCTTCACCATGCTGCTGCTGGGGCTGGGCCTGCGCATGTTGTCGCTCACGCCGCACCTGATCCCGGAGGTGAAGCGGGTGATCCGCGCCGTGACCATCGAGGAGTGCGAGGCGCTGGTGCGCCGCGCCGAGGCCGCGCCCGGCGCCGACGAGGCCCTGAACGTGCTGCGCGCCGCATGGAGCGACGTGACCACGCGCTGGGAGAGCGAGTAACCGCCATGTACGACTTCTTCACGGGTGTCGTGGTGGAGACCTCCGCGCCCGCCGCCGCGCCGCCCCGCGTCGTGCTGGAGGCCGGTGGCGTGGGGTACGCCTTGCTCGTCTCCGCGGCGACCCGCGACGCTCTCATTCCCGGCGCGCGCGCCACGTTGTACGTGGACTACCGCGTCTCCGAGGGGCGCGGCGGCGCCGAGCACCGCCTCTACGGCTTCCTCACCAAGGCGGAGCGCGCCTTGTTCGAAATGTTCACCTCCGTCAACCGCGTCGGCCCGGCCAAGGCGCTGAGCATCGTCTCCGCCGCCCCGCCGGAGCAACTGGTGGACGCGGTGCTGGCCGAGAACGACGCCCTCATCGCCCAGGCCCGCGGCGTCGGCCGCCAGTTGGCGCGCCTCATCGTGGTGGAGGTCAAGAAAAAGATGATGGCCTTCGCCGCCGAATTCGAAAAGAGCCGCCGCGGCGCGCCCCCGGCCGCGCCCGGACCGGCCCAGGCCGCGCGCGACGCCATCGCCGCCCTCGCCGCCCTGGGCTACTCCACCGCCGACGCCGCCGCGCTGGTCGGCGAGGCCGCGCGCGAGATCGGCCCCGCCGCCACCACCCAGGACCTCATGCGGACGGCGTTCAAGCGCGCCACGCGGTAGCAGACCTTCGGCGACCTCTCGCTTGTGGAAGTGATGGCCTTAGTCGTCGTGACCGCCTACCCCGTGGAATCACCATGAAACACTGCTACCTGGAGGTGACCCACCGTAAGGGGCGTCCCCTCGCCGCCTACTACTACTTGCCGCGCCGCGACGATGACAAGAGCGCGAAGACCCGGCGAGTCGCGGCCGGGCTGCTGGCGGATTTCGCCGCCGACGGGCGGCCCATCGGCATCGAGAGACGCCGGAAAGGCGGCGGGGCGAGAAAAGTTCTCTGGGTAACATGGTTTCCACGCCACCGTGACCGCGCCGTGACAGGGGCCGCGTAGAGTACTGTCACTGAGAGGGGCCGTGGGCGATGCGGGGGAAGTGCCACTTAAAGGGGGGGGCACTTCCCAATTCGCCCCGGCCCCTCCCGGACTTTAATGGCGCCTGTTCCCTTGACCTGGCGTTCCGCATCCCCAAGGAACCTGGGGGGCGCGACGCTAGCGCGCGAACCGCGCCGCATGGGGGCGTGAGGCCGGCCGGCCGCGCCGCGGGCGAAGCGCCTCCCGGCGCTTCTCGATCTGCTGGCGCCGAAACTCGTCGGATCCGAGCACGTCGATCTCCGCCAGCGCCTCCTCGGTATAGGTCGGCGCCAGCGCCCCATAGGCGCGCCGCCGGGCGTCGTCGTCGGAACCGAGGGATCGAAACATGCCGTCCACCCGCGTGATCCGGTCCGGCCGGCCGAAGACGTAGGCCCCAAACGACGTCCAGCGCCAGGTCGCCGGGTCGCTGGCCAGCCCGCGCCGCACCGGCTCCATCTCCACGTACCGACCCAACTCGAGCAGGTGGCGCTCCTTCTCCACCACGAAACTCTTGAAACGGCCCGCCCAGAGGTGGCCGGACCGGCCGTACCGGCGGTGGAAGTAGCGGGTGAAGGCCAGTTGCAGGCTCTGCATGGCCGCGGCCAGTGAGGGGCGCTCGCCGGTCTCCACCAGCATGCGGTAGCCGGCGGGCGCCAAGGCCCAGTGGTAGACGCGAAGGTCCTGACGGTCGCGCACCCGCTCCAGAATCTCTACAAAGTGCTCATAGTCGTGGTCATCCAGGAAAACCTTCGCCCTGTCGTTGCCACGGTTGGAGACGTGGTACAACGTTCCCGGGAACTCCAGGCGCGCGTTCCTCGGCATGGGTCGCCCGTCCATCGTCGGTGGTCAGTGGAACGCGGATTGTAGGTCATCGCCCGGTGTGGTTCCACCGAAAGTCGGGCCCCGCCCCGCCGCGCCGTGGCGACCGGGTCGGGGCCGCGACCGGGGCGCTGGAGATCGGAGCCATGGAAATCGGCGAAATCGTCCGCGATATCCTCCTGCGCAACGAAGCCTTCACCCGCCGCGCCGCCCGCCGCTACCGGGCGGCGGCGCCGTTTGTCCAGCAGCCGCGGATCACCGTGCTGGCGCCCTCGGACTCCGGGATGCAGACCGACGTGCTGGGGATGGAGTCCACCGGGCGGCTCTACGTGGTGCGCAACGCCACGGGCCAGGTGGAGGGCAACCTCGGCTCGCTGGACCTCGGGGTGCTGGTCTACCGCACGCCGGTGGCGCTGGTGCTGGGCCACACCAACTCCGACGCGTTGAAAATGGCCGTCAACCGCGCTCTGGCGCGCCAACCGCGCCGGGCCGGCAAGCGGCGCTCCGTGACCCGGGTCATGCCGCAGACTCTCGCCGGCGGGGCCGGAGAGCCGGCGCCGACCGACCCGATGGAGCAGGAAATGGCCGCCTTCTTCGCCGAGATCGAGCGCCTGCTGCCCGCGGCCGACAAGTATGACGTGGCCGCCATGCAGATCGCCTTCCTGGCGCAGTCGCACGTCGACCTGCAAGTGGCGAAACTCGCCGCGCATTACGGCGACCTGGTCTCCCGCGGAAAACTCGTGGTCATCGGCGCGGTGCACGACGAAAACGGCGCCTTCACCGACGTCTTCGGCCGGGTGATCATCACCAACATCAATGGCCGCACCGACCCGCCGCAGGTTCGCGCCCACGCCGCGGCCATCGTCGGCAAACTGGTGGTGAACGGGGGAAACGACCCCACCGCGGCGCGGATCGAGGCCCTCATCGGCCAGAAAGTCCGCCGCATCTAACCGCCGGCGCGCCGGTCGGACCGGTTCTCAGTTCGCCGAGGGCGCGGGGGTGGCCGCGCGCCCCGCCGTGGAATCGGCGGCGGCGGGAGGGCCGGAGGCCGGGGCCGGGCTGGGCGTGACGTTCACGCGCCGCTGGGTGCCGAACTGCACGAGGCCGTCGACCAGCGAGTAAATGGTCCAGTCGCGGCCCACGCGCACGTTGCGCCCGGGGAAGAACTTGCTGCCCTTCTGCCGCACGATGATGCTGCCGGCCGTCACGAACTCGCCGCCGAAGGCCTTGACCCCGCGATACTTGGGGTTCGAGTCCCGGCCGTTCCGCGTCGACCCCTGGCCTTTCTTGTGAGCCATATCGCTACCCCTTGACGATGCTCTTGATGAGCACGCGCGTGAACTTCTCGCGGTGGCCGCGCTTCTGCATCGAGTCCTTGCGGCGGCGGTACTTCAGGATCACCAGTTTCTCGCCCTTCTGCTCCTTCATCACCTCGCCGATGACCTTGGCCCCGGCCACGTAGGGCTGGCCCACGCGGCTGTCGTTGTCTTCCTGAACGAAGGTGACCTCGGGGAACTCCACGGTCTGCCCCTGGTCCAGGTCTTTGCGGTCGATGAGGACTTCGTCGCCCTCCGACACGATGTACTGCTTCGCGCCGTCCTTGAACACTGCCTTCTTCATCGGAATCCCTCCTTTTCCCCGCGACGCCCACCCCGCCCGGAGAAAACACGGCGCGCCCGCGGCGTTTGCGCCCGGCTGGCGCGCCGCCCCCCCCTCGCCTTGCCGAAGACGAGGGAGAAGGAACATAACGCAGCCCCGGCCCGTGACGCAAGCGGCGGATGAAAAAAAGCGTGCCCCTTACACCACGTAACCTTTCCGCGCGGCCGCGCGCTCGCGGCCTGGCTGCCGCCTCGCTTGAACCGCCTCGCGGGCGGCGGTAGTGTAGACCGTGGGGTGGGGTTCCTGGGTTCGGGACGCTGTTTTGTTTCCATCGCTGGGCGGATGACATGGCGCGAAACGACGCGGGCCGGTTTCAACGGGCGTACGAACTCTTCCGCGCCTCCGGCGGCTCCGCGCCGATCGCCGCGCTCAACGCCCGGCTTCAGTCCGAGGGGTTGGAGCCGATCACCGAGCGCATGTACACGCACCTGCGCGACCTCCACGAAGACGGCTTCCCCGTCTACCGACCCGCGAACGAGCACGAGCAGTGGAGGAAGGCTCTTCGAGCGCCGCGCGCGACCAGGATCGCCAACGGTCTGGTCGACCTGCTTCGTGACCAGAACCCGTGGTGGTCGGGGAAGCCGGGGCCGCCTCCCAGGACCTACCGGCGCTGGCTGTTCCCCGAGGTTCGCGATTCTCTCCTCACCGGGCTGACGCCGGCCGTCGTGCTGCGAGGCCCGAGGCGGGTGGGGAAGACCATCCTGCTCCGGCAGATCATCGAAGACCTCTTGAAGGAAGGGCGTCGGCCACGGGAAATCCTATACCTTCCGTTTGATGAACTGAAGCCCCTCCTGCGGCTCTCGATGCCGGTCCTCACGCTGGCGCGCTGGTTCGAGCAGAACATCCTCGGTTGCACGTTCAACGAGGCCGCGCGCGCGGGGCTGCCCGCTCTTCTGTTCCTCGACGAAGTGCAGAACCTGGACAACTGGGCGCCGCAGGTGAAGAGCCTCGTAGACAACCACAGCGTCAGGGTTCTCGTCACTGGAAGTTCGTCGCTGCGGATCGAACAAGGCCAGGACAGTCTCGCGGGGCGTATCACCACGCTGGAACTTGGCCCTCTGCTTCTTCGAGAGATCGCGGGGCTTCGGGGCGACGTGGAAGAAGGGCCGTACTGGGCGCGGGGGAACGTGACGGACCTGCTCCAGAAGGAATTCTGGTCGGACCTTGTGGCGTTCACCCAGGCCCGCGCGCCGATCGTGCGCGAATCGTTCGCCAGGTTCTCCGAGCGGGGCGCCTATCCGTTCGCCCACGACGGGGAGGACGCCCCATGGGAGAAGATCGCCGCGTTTCTGCAAGACACGGTGATCAAGCGGGCCATTCAGCACGATCTCCGCACTGGCGAGCGTGGTCGCAAGCGTGATGAAGACCTGCTGTCCGAGGTCATGAAACTCGCCTGTCGCTATGCCGGACAGGCGCCGGCGGTCACGGAACTGGCGCGCCAGGTGAACGTGACGCGCCACGCGAGTCTCGGCTCCAGGAGGGTGGGCCACTATATCGAGTTTCTCGACCGCACGCTGCTGATTCGTCTGGTGAAGCCCATTGAAATCAGGTTGCGCAAGCGTCATTCGCCCTCTCGCATCTGTGTTTCCTGCCACTCGATTCGGGCTGCCTGGCTCGGTGAGGTGGTGTCGCTGGATCCCCATGTCCTTCGTCAACACCCCGAGTCGGCGGACCTCGCCGGCCACCTGGCGGAAAGCACGCTGGGGTACTTCCTTTCCACCATTCCCATCCCTGAGGTTCGTTGGCAGCCGGAGCGTGAGGGGCATCCGGAGGTGGACCTGGTTCTTGGCGTGGGCGACCGCTGGATCCCCATCGAAGTGAAGTACAAGGCGAAGATCGACCCCTTCCGCGACGCCGCCGGCCTGCGGGCCTTTCTGGATCGCCCGAGCCTCCGTGCCCCGTTCGGGTTGCTGGTCACGCGCGAGCCGCTGGACCCGCCGTGGATCGACGATCGCATCCTGGCCTTGCCGCTTTCGTCAATCCTCTGGATGCGTTGACCGCCGCCACCGGCCCTATGGTTCGCCCCGCCTCGCCCATCACGCCGGCGCACGGCCGCCTCTGGCGCCAGGTGGAGCGGCGCTGGAATCAACTCCGGCCGCTCAACGATGAGAAATACCGCGACGCCGTCAAGTCCGCGGCCGCGCGGGCGGGCGCCGGACCGGCGCCGGTGGCCGGGGCCGAATCGGGCGAGCGCCTGGCCTTACACTTCGCCCTGGCGGCCGAGGCCCTGCGGCGCGGCACGGGCACGGAACCCGGCCTGACGCACGTGGCCGCCGCCGGCGCCCTGCTCGACGGCGCCATCGTGGACATGGCCGCCGGCGACGGGAAACCGGCCGCCGCGCTGTTGGCCATCTACCAGCGGCGCCGCGAGGGCCGCCGCGCCCACCTTCTCACCGCCACGGCGGAGGGGGCGGCGCAGGTGGCGCTAGACCTCGCCCCGGCGCTGCGCCTCCTGGGCATGGCCACGGGCGTGGCCACCGGCGAGGGGCTGTTCGAGGTGGAGGCTGGCCCGCCGCCGCAACTGGTGGAGTGGAGCGACCGCCCGGCCGACCGGCGCGCGATCTATGAACAGCCCGACCTTCTGGTGGCCGAGTTCGCGCGCCTCGCCGGCGACGTGCTGGAAAACCGCGCGGCCACGCGCGCCGGCGACCGCGTCAACTTTCCGTTCGACTTCGCCGTGCTGGCCGACGCTGATCGCCTCCTGCTCGACGAGGGGCGCCGCCCCTTCCTGCGCGCGATCCCCACCGAACGTCTCGCCGCCGAGGTCGGAGCGCTGGCGCCGATGGTCGAGGAACTCTTCGAGCATGCAGTACACTATGTCTCCAGCCCCGGCGGCCACGTGGCCGTGACCGCCGAAGGCGTGCGGCGCGCGCTTGAAGAACTGGAGGCCGCCGGCCTCTCCCGCGAGCCCCCGCCCCGCGGTCTCCTCCGTCTCCTCGAACGGCTGGCGGCCGCCGCCCACAACCTGCGCGCCGGCCGCGACCTCGTTCCCGGCCCCGACCCCGACCACCCCGGCCGCGAGCGCGCCGTCTTCATCGACGCCGCCTCCGGCGTCGCCGTGCCCGGCGAGTTGCCCCGCGACGGGCCGGCCCAGGTCGCCGCGCGCCGCTGCGAGACCTTCCCGCCCCACGAGGCGTCCGGCTTGATCCGCGCGCGCGACCAGGTGACCGCCCACGCGCTGCTGGCCGCCTACCAGTCCTGGGCCGGCTACTCCGGCGCCGCCGCCAACGTGGCTGGCGCTCTCAAACGGCTCTATGGCAAGCGCGTGGTCTCGTTCGCTCCGCTCCAGCCCGTGGTTCGCGGCCCGGCCGCAGAGTACCTCGCCCCCACGCGGCGCGAGGCGCTCATCGCCGTGGCCGACTACCTCGAAGAACTCCAACGCGCCGCGCCGGGCGAACACCGGCCGGTCCTCGTCCGGCTGCCCAGCGCCGGAGAGGCGAACGCCCTCTCCCGCCGGCTTGACGAACAGGGCGTCAGCCACGCGGCGGTGCTCCCCAGCCTGGCGTCGGGCGGTCCGCGCGACTTGGCCGCGCTGGGCGCCGCCTCCCCCGGCACGGTGATCCTCGGAACGCCGCTCTTGGACCGCGGGCTGGACCTGGCCCTCTCTCCGGAAGCCGTCGCCCGCGGCGGGCTGCTCGTCATCTCCCTCGGCCACGGCGACATCCCCCGCGCCGACGCTCTCTTGTGCGCCCGTTGCGGCCAGCGCGGCGAGCCGGGGAAGACGCTGTTCGTCTCCACCCTTGAAGATGACCTCTTGCGGGACGCCGGGTTGGCCGCCGAACTGGAGCAACGCTTCCAGTCCGTCCACGTCACCGAGTCCCCCGGCGGCGGGCGCACCGTCGAACTTGACGCCGCCTTCTCCGCGAAGGTCCGGGCGGCGCAGAAGCGGATCGAGAAGGCCATTGAGACACGCGCGGCCTCCACCATCCTCTTCGGCGCCGTCGTGGAGGCGCAGCGCCGGCGCGCGCTCCCCGCGCGAGAGGCCATCCTGACGGCGCCGCGCGGCCAGGTCGTCGATGTCGCCGCGCGGGTGTTGGGCCTGCACCTGGATCGCGTGGCTGGCGAGCATCCCCTCTGGCGCTACGGGCGGTTCGGCCGCCGCCGGATGGCCCTTCTCGCCGCCCGCCTCGCGCCGGTGGCGGTCGCCTGGTGGGACCAGAAGGCCGTGGAGAAGTTGGCTGGAAAGCACTGGCCAGAGATGCGCGACGGCCTGCTGGAACTCTTCAAGAACCGCGTCAGCGAGACGGCCGCGCTGCACGACCGCGCCGGGGAGGAGGAACTGCGCCGGCGCATGCTCGCCGCCTTCGACGACCTCTGGGCCGCCCACCTCGCGCGCCTCTCCCGCCTCTGGCGCCGCGCGGCGATCACGCTGGCCGAAGGCGAGGACCATGCCGCGAAGGTGCTCGCAGCCGCGGAGCGCGCGGCGCCGCGCTTCTTCGCCGACTTCGAAAACGCCGCGCTTCGCGCGCTCCCTTCGCGTGACGAGGCCCGCCGCGCCATCTCTCGTGGCAGCCGCACGCGCGCGGAACCGGCGTAATCGGTTACTCGCCAGAGACCGGGGCATCGTATTCCTTCGGGAAGAGCAGGTACCGCCACCGCCCGATGGCGCGGCAGTCGGGGAAGAGGGCGTCGTGGTCGTCCAGCATCCGGCGAAGCACCCGGCGCCGCTCGGCGCTGGTCGCCGGCCACGACGGGTTCCCCTCCAGCGCCAACCGCTCCAACGCCACGCCCAGCAGCGCGGCGGCGGCGACACGCTCGTCCAGGGTGAGACGAACCGTTCGCGCCTCGTTCGCCTGTTCGTATGCTCGCGCCAGGTCTGCGGGGGAGCGCTCGCCCGCCGGCGGGGCGCGGTGATCGACGAAGAGACGCGCCTCCCGCGTCTCCGGCGCCAGCGATTTGCTCCATTCGGGAAGTTTGAACTGGAAGTCCATGCGCTCCGGGTCGAACGGCTTCATGGCGCGCTGATCGAAAGGTTGCATCATGTGCTGGTGCTCCCGCCGCATCGCGTCGAGAAGGTCGTGGGCGCGCACCACATGGCCCTTGCCCTCCGGCGCGAGATCGCGCCGCAATCCCTCGAACTCCCGCGACTCCCGCGCGGCCGACACGAAGTCGCGCTTCTCATGGTAGGCGATGGAGAGCCGCGCCAGGCGCGCCTCGAAACTGAGCCGGTCGGTCGCCAACGCGCGGTCGAAAGACTCCCACGCCTCCTCGTACCGCGCCGCCCGCGAAAGGCGCAGCCCGCGGACCAGGTCCGCCTCCGCCAGCAGCAACCGCTCCAAGAGATCGAACTCGGCGGCGGAGGCGCCGCCCTCGTCGTCGTCCGCGCTCTGGGCCGGCCGGAAGAGGCGCAGCGCGGCGAACTCGCCCTCCAGCAGCGCCTCTTGGCGGGCGAAACCGGCGTCATCGTCGCCGGGCCAGAACGTCATGGCCTCCAGGCGCGAGCGGATGCGGTCGCCGTAGGCCAGCGACGGGAAGCGCGCGGTGATCGCCAGGTCCGGCGGGAGCCGGCCCGCGAAGAGATGGCGCACGCGCGCCCCAGTGCGGCTTCGGACGCGCGCCGCCACCGGCCGGATGCGCAGCGGGTCGAGCAACACGACGCCCAGCAGTTCCTCGATCCGGTCGCCGCGCACGTCGTCCCAGAGGGAGTCGAACTCCAGCGGTAGCGCGGCGACGCGCTCGCCGTTGCCTTCCACCAGCACGGCGGCCGCCGGCATGCGCGCGAGCGAGCCGTTTCGCCTCGCGTCCGCGGCCGGCGGCGGCTCGCCGGCGCGCGCGCTTCGCGCCGGCGCCTGGGCCACGCCCCGGGAGAAGGCCACCCCCGGCGCCGTGAAGTCCAGGAGCACGAAGCGGCGCTCCATCCGCGACCAGATGTACCCGAGGTCGGCGGCGTTGGCCGGCGTCACCGTCAGGTTGACGCGGAAGGCGCACGAATAGGGGATGGTAATCGTGTTGTAATTGAGCGCGATCTCCTTGAGCGCGCCGTACCACCGCTCTTCGTCCAGCACGGCCGCGCCGAGGCGAGCCGCGGCCTTCGGATATCGCTTCACGTACCGCGCCAGGAAGTTCCGCTGGAACTCGGCCATCAACTCCCCGCCGCCGCGCGGGACGCCGACGTCGCTCCGGCCGGCGACTTCCCGCCAGTAACTGAAGGCCGAGAGCGCGACCGACGACAGGAAGAGCAGCAGCAACGCGCCCCGCACGCGCGCCAGGCCGACCCGCCCGCCGAATCCCCGCAACCACCCGAAAAGAGGCCGCATGACCGCCATTGTGAGCAATCCCGCCACCGACCACCACCCGGTCTCACTACTACAGCGAAAGAAACGGGCCACAGAGATCACAGCGCGGCTTCGGCCGCAGCCAAACCGCGTCTAAACGCGAGTCCCGTCGAAACTGTTCGCGGGCGTTCAACACGGAGACACGGAGGCACGGAGGGCGCACGGAGAAAAGGATCGGGAATTGTCCTCTCCGTGAAACCTCCGTGTCTCCGTGTCTCCGTGGTTTATCCCGCGAACT